>JASEGF010000200.1 GCA_030017935.1 Bacteroidales bacterium
GAGATACTACTCAAGTAGTTCCATATGCTAATATCAGAATTTGGCAGATTAATTCTGATATTAATATTTTAGGTCAAGCAGATGCAAAAGGACGTTTTGAGCATTTCTTTAAAAATGAAGCCATTCTAAATGTAACTGCTAGCTCTACATTATATTTACCTATAGATACATTGAGTTCTGATACTCAAGATAATGATAGTCTCTATGGCGAAACAACCATTCGTCTGAAAAAAGGTAGTACTATTACTAAAAGTGTTTTTATAGATTAATATTTTATATATTATTGATTATTGATAGCATCTAAATAACAAGCTCTACATAAGGGTTCGTATAAATCTTTTTCACCTAATAAAACCAAATTTTCATTAATTGCTTTACGAAAAGAATATTGTGCTATATCACCACATCTTACACATACAGCATGCACTTTAGTTATATGTTCAGCTATTGCTAATAATTTGGGAATAGGGCCAAAGGGGTTACCTTTATAATCCATGTCTAATCCTGCTATTATCACTCTAATACCATCATTTGCTAATGTATTGCATACATTTACTAGTTCATCATCAAAAAATTGTGCCTCATCTATACCAATCACATCAGCTTCGCTGCTCAGAAGTAAGATGCTTTGACTATTATCAACAGGAGTAGACATTAGGCTCAATGCATTATGAGAGACTATTTGCTGCTCATCATATCTTTTATCTATAGCAGGTTTATAAATTTCTACTTTTAAGTTAGCTATTTGTGCTCTACGAATTCTACGAATAAGTTCTTCAGTTTTTCCAGAAAACATAGACCCAACGATTACCTCTATTGAACCAATTTTTTTATTTGATCTTTTCTGCTCTAAAAACATATATTGTAATGATTTAAAAAATTTTAATAATTAGTTCCTAGATTTCAATTTTGACTTTAATAAATTTAATTGCATTAATGCATCTAATGGTGTTAATTTATCAATATCTAGAGATAAAATCATTTGTCTAATCTCATCTAGTAAAGGATCATCTAGTTGGAATAAGCTCAGCTGAATTGCATCACCAGTTGATTTCTCATCCCAAGTTTTAGATTCTCTATCAGCTTCTAGCTGCTTTAATATCATATCTGCACGCTCTACGATTATTTTCGGCATTCCTGCCATTCGAGCTACATGTATTCCAAAGCTATGTTCAGAGCCACCTGGTTCTAACTTTCTCAAGAAAATAATTTTTTTATCAATTTCTTTTACACTAAAATGATAATTTTTAACTCTTTCGAGATAATCTGATACTTCATTTAATTCATGATAATGAGTTGCAAAAATTGTCTTAGGTCTGTAATAAGGATGATTGTGTAGATATTCTATTATAGCCATTGCAATAGAAATACCATCAAAAGTGCTAGTACCACGACCTATTTCATCGAGCAAAATTAAACTTCTTTCAGATAAATTATTTAAAATGCTAGCAGTTTCATTCATTTCCATCATAAAAGTAGACTCACCAAGAGAAATATTATCACTAGCACCCACTCTGGTAAATAACTTATCAGTTATGCTAATGACAGCTTCATCTGCTGGTACGAAACTTCCCATCTGTGCCATTAAAACAATTAATGCTGTTTGTCTAAGAAAAGCACTTTTACCAGCCATATTTGGACCAGTCAAAACTATTATTTGCTGACTATCTACATCTAAGTGCAAATCATTAGGTACATATTTTTCGCCTGCTTTTAGCATTTTTTCTATTACGGGATGGCGACCTTGCTTAATATTTAAAGTATAATCATCTGTCAGAATAGGTCTATTATAATTATTTAAAATGGCTAAATAAGCAAAATTTGTCAAAACATCTATTTCTGCTATTAAATGTCCAGCTATTAATAAATCTTTACAAAAATAAATAAGATCATTTAGTAAATTATCATATTCTTCTATTTCTAATTGTTGAATTCTAGCCTCCGCTCCTAAAATTTTTTCTTCATAAGTTTTCAATTCTTCAGTCGTATATCGTTCTGCTTGTGTCAATGTTTGCTTACGTATCCATGATGTAGGCACTTTATTTTTATGAGCATTAGTAACCTCGAAATAATACCCAAAAATATTATTATAACCAATCTTTAAACTAGAAATGCCAGTATTTTTTATTTCTCTTTGTAAAATTTCTTTTAAAATTTCTTTGCTATGATTTTTAATATTTCTCAGCTCATCTAGTTCGGTATTGATGGCATTTCTAATAACATCTCCTTTTTGTATAGAGACTGCAGGCTCATCAATAATAGTATTTCTTATTTTATCAATTAATTTTAAAGATTTATCATCTATTTTATCTATATTATCAAAGAAATTAGGAACTTCATTTAATAATTTTTGAATATCAAAAGCATATTCAGTAGCACTAGCCAATTGCAATAACTCCCTAGGATTAATTTTTTTGCTAGCCAATCTGCCAACCATTCGCTCTATATCACCAATATTTTTTAGTTTTTCCCGTATTTGCTGCATTATTTCCTTGTTATGCACGAAATAATCCACAATATCTAATCTCCAATTTAGAATTTTTTTATCTAAAATGGGCATAATAATCCATTTAGAAAGCAATCTAGAACCCATTGAAGTATTACACTGATCCAAGATTTTAAAAAGGGAAACGCCCTCTGGATGCATAGAAGTTAATAACTCTAAATTACTAATAGTAAATTTATCTAGCCACATGTAATCGTCATTATCAATGCGACTGATCGTTAATAAATTTGAGAGATGTTTCTGCTGCGTAGTATTAATATAATATAAAGCTACACCTGCACATATCTGTGCTATTGGCATATCTTCTATTCCGAAACCTTTGAGATTATCAGTTTCGAACTGTTCTATTAATTTATCACGTGCAAAATCAAATTGAAATATCCATTTTTCAAAAGTAAAAACAGGATAATTACCAAATAATTCAATAAATTGATCTTTTTGTTCCTTAGACAGCAAAACCTCTGTCGGATGAAAAGAATCAAGGATACGTTTAATAAAATCACTAGACCCTTGAGTAGCTAAAAAATCTCCTGTAGAGACATCTAGCAATGCTATACCATACACATCATTTTGTGAATAACATGTTGCTAAAAAATTATTCTCTTTTTGAGATAAAACATTATCAGTGAAAACTACACCTGGCGTTACTAGTTCAGTTACACCTCTTTTAACTATAGTTTTAGCAAGTTTAGGATCCTCTAATTGTTCACAAATAGCTACTCTATATCCAGCTCTTACTAATCTCGGTAAATATGTATCTAAACTATGATAGGGAAAACCTGCAAGATCTTCCTCAGCAGCAGCACCATTAGATCTTTTTGTTAAAACAATACCTAATACTTCTGATGCAATATGAGCATCATCTCCGAAAGTTTCATAGAAATCTCCTACTCTGAACAAAATTATCGTGTCAGGATATTTATTTTTAATTTCCCAATATTGCTTCATTAAAGGTGTTGCCTTCGCAGCCATAATTTGCACTTAGTATTAATAATTATATTTTTAAAAGGTAAAATTACTAAAAAAATATAATAAATTATTTATAAAAAATTTTGAAAATGAGAAAAAAAATAGACAAAAAAAAGTCCGCTATCTAGCGGACTTTAGTAAAGATTAATTGGTGGCGACCTACTCTCCCGCCGTAGCAGTACCATCGGCGCTAGTGGGCTTAACGACTCTGTTCGGTATGGTAAGAGG
>JASEGF010000201.1 GCA_030017935.1 Bacteroidales bacterium
CGGAGTTGTTTGAGTATTATGGCATAAGGTCTGATCTGCTGTAGCAGAGATATTAGGAATAGGATTTACAGTGATTAAAAAAGTATCTGAGCTACCAGTGCAGGTTAATCCATTATTAGTAAAAGAAGGTGTAGCAATTATAGTAGCTGTTTGTGGAGATGAACCTGTATTAGTAACTGTAAATGAAGGAATATTGCCACTACCACTAGCAGCTAATCCTATGGTTGTATTATTGTTTGTCCAATTAAATGCAGTATTTGTAACAGAACTAGTGAAATTTATCGCTGTTGTCTGAGTATTATGGCATAAGGTCTGATCTGCAGTAGCAGAGATATCAGGCATGGGGTTAACCGTAATTGAAATAGTAGTAGTTGCAGTGCAACCAATTGTATTAGTACCTGTAACTGTATATGTTGTTGATGTTGTTGGCACAGCTACTACAATAGAATCAAAACCAAGATTATCAGACCAAACATATGTATTAGCTCCAGTAACAGATAAGGAAGTACTATCTCCATAGCAGATAGTAGACTGGCTCGAAGAAGCAGAAATTACTAATTGAGAAGGTTCTGTAATATTAACATTAGCATAGTGAGTACAACCATTACTATCATTAACGGTGAGAGAATATGTTCCTGCAGATAGATTAGATATTGTTGGTGTACTTGCTCCTGTGCTCCATTGATATGAAAATGGAGCAGTTCCTCCATTAATAACTGCTGTAGCTTGTCCATCTGTATATCCATAGCAAGTAGCATCTACCTTTGAAATACTTAAATCAAAATCTACAACACTAACTGGGAACGTGATTAAATTTTGACATTGCGGCGTACCACTAGACAGAGTTACATTATAAGTACCAGGAGCGGAGAAACTATGAGTAGGATTTTGATTATTTGATGTATTTCCATCACCAAAATTCCAATTCCAATAGGTAACATTCCCATAATTTATTAAAGTACTATCATAAAATTCAGCATTTAAGCAACTTGTATTAAAACTAAAATTAGGATCTATGTGTAAGATTTTAATAGGGAAAGTGTACCAAAATCCACATCCAGTAGGTACATCTGGAGGTGTTACATAACATTGAATGGTAGAATCATTAAAATTTTGAGGATTAATAGTAATAGTAGGAGTAGTTTCACCAGTAGACCATAAATAAGTAGCTCCGGGACTTATGTTAGGTACTGAAAGTATAGCAGAACTATCATATTCACAAAAAGTAACAGCCTGAGCAACTAAATTTTGAGGACAAATAAAATCTACATAACCATAACCAAAATGTCCACTTTGTGAACAATCAGCATTAGTAACTATTACAGTTACTGGTTGCCCCACATAATCAGCTAATCTTATCCCCACAGTAGCCCATGGTTTATACCATACATTATTGCCTGCATGCATAAACCCTGGGATATTACTTGCAGCAGTGTAATGTTGCTGTCCACAAGCTATAACTTGATTTTGTGAATTTAAAATTTTTAATTCGAAATAAGGTTGTTGAACCACAGGATGATTGGGATCTTCAAAAACAACAGCGTATTTGTAAATAAAATTAGTATCTGTAGGACCTACAATAAATGAGAATATTATACGCTCAGCTTGTGCTCCTACACCATCATTACCTAACCTGACAGAAAATGCACCTCCACCGGGAGCTACTTTGGGAAAACCACCATATGGATCTGTACCACCAGTCTCTATAGTGTGCCTATTGGCTACTGGTAGTGAACCTGTCCAAGAGCCTGCAGGATAACCATTATTTATTCCTGTCTGACATGTCCAACCAGTGAAATTTCCTTCTTCGAAATCTAAATTATTACAAACACTAGCTCTATAATCTTTCTCTACTATGTTACCTTGTAATAATTTTGCGTGTGTCTCTTTAATATATTCAGCTAACCATTTATCAGAGTCATTTTGGTGTATTAATTGTGATGAATCCTCTTTAGCCTTAATAGATTCCTTTTCTATATAATCTTCATTAATTTGTGAGTATACGTTTACTGATAACAATAATGTAATAAAAATCAATAATTTATGTTTCATATTTTTAAAATTTTATTCTATTTTATAACTTTGCTTAACTACAATTACAAATTTAAAACAATTTTTTGATTTTTATATAAAAATCAATATATTAAGACATATTACTTAAAAATTATTATATACGTAATAATTATTATGATTAAATTGTTAAATTTGTAAAAAATTCAAAATATTTTGAAAAAAAATAATAATTTTATAATAAATAAATCTGAATATTTAATTAAAACTTATTATTATTCAAATATATAATTAATTCAAAAATTTTTCGTAAATTTGTAAAAAACATAAAATTATGGAAATAAAAGATTTAATCAAAAGAACCTATTATATGGGATTAGGAGCAATAGCTTCTATACAAGATAAAGCCGAAGAAATAGCTAATCAATTAATAGAGAAAGGTGAGCTAAAAGAAAATGAAAAACCTGAATTTATTAAAGATTTAATTGAGGAAGGTGAAAAATTTAAATCGAATATTGATGAAAAAATTCAATCTGCGGTAGATACAGCTATAAAAAAACTGAATATCCCTACTAAAGATGATATTGATGAAATTAATAAAAAAATCGACGAATTAATGAATAAATTAAATAAATAATTTAATAAATTAAACTAAATTGGCTTTAAAAAAAATTTTTTCTAAAGGTCGAAATGCAAGAAAACTTCGCAGAAGTAGGAACATAGTTTCAGTATTATTTAAATATGGATTTTTAAAGGATCCTAATAGAAAAGTATTTTATAAAAAAAATAAAGAAAGTGAAACACTAAAATTAACTCGTCCAGAAAAGTTAAGATTAGCATTAGAAGAGTTAGGACCTACATTCATTAAACTGGGACAGATTTTGAGCGTAAGGCCAGATCTTTTACCATTAGATTATATTAAAGAATTAGAAAAACTACAAGATGATGTTTGCTGCTCCGAAGAGGTAAAAATTGATGAAATTATTAAAAATAATTTTGGCAAATCTATAGACGAAATATTTAATTATATAGAAGAAAAACCCTTTGCCTCTGCCTCTCTCAGTCAAGTGTATAAAGCTCAGCTCAAAAATGGAGATTGGGTAGCTATTAAAGTACAAAAACCTAATGTTAAAGAAATCATTAATACCGATTTAGATATTTTAACTGACCTAGCTAACTTAAGTAAAATAATTATACAGGATGATTGGATATTTCAGCCACCATTGATTGTTAGCGAAATTAAACGTTCACTAACTAAAGAAATAAATTTTGTACTCGAAGGGCTAAATTATGAAAGATTTAGTGAGAATTTCAAAAATGTAGAATATGTCAAATTACCAAAAGTGTATTGGCAATATACTAATACTGAAATTTTGACTATGGAATACATTGATGCTATTAAGATGAAAGAATTATTTAACTGTCAATGTGAAGAATATGATAAAAAGAAAATAGCAGATAGAGGCGCCAGAATAGCTTTAAAGCAAATTTTTGTTGATGGTTTTTTTCATGCAGATCCACATCCAGCTAATATTTTAGTTAAACCACCATCTACTATAGTAATGATAGATGTGGGAATGGTAGGTGCATTAGATTTGAATACTAGAAAAATATTATTAGACCTTTTAAATGCTTTTATTAATGAAGATATAGATGTTATTATCACT
>JASEGF010000202.1 GCA_030017935.1 Bacteroidales bacterium
CAAATTAAATAAGCTTAAAATTTTAAGTAGAGCAATATATCCACTTACGACATATTATTAATTAGTTCTGCCGTGGCATTGTTTATATTTTTTACCACTACCACAAGGACAAGGATCATTACGGCCAACTTTTTGTGATTTGAAAGGTTCATTAGCTACTGCTACTTCGGAAGGATTATTATATTCTTGATGTTTTTGTGCAGCTTGTGAAGTACCTATAGGAGTGTTATAATCTCTACCTGTTTTATAATTTCTTGTTTTAGTAGTACGCTTTTCCTGATCTGTTTCTTGCAGTTGCTCTTCTGCCACAGGTATTCTGCCAATACTGAGAGCTCTTACTACCTCAAAATATATTTTATTAAGTAATTGATCAAAAAGCTGAGCGCCTTCGATTTTGTAAATTAATAATGGATCTTTTTGCTCATAAACTGCAGCATTTACGTTTTGTTTGAGGTCATCCATTTCTCTTAAATGGTCCATCCAAGCCTTGTCAATAATTGAAAAGGTAACAAATTGTTCTATGCTTTTCATTAATTCGAGGCCTTTAGTTTGATATGATTTTTTAAGAGGAGCAATTATAGTAAATTGATTTTTACCATCGGAATAAGGAACAGCAACATTTTCATAGCGTTTACCAGAATTTTCATAAATTTCTTTAATCAAAGGATAAGTTTTTTCAGCATAGAAATGACGTTTATCATTATAAGTATTATAAGCTGCCTCAAATAATTCATCAGCGAGATTAGAAACTCTATCAGACAAGAAACGTTTCTCATCAAAAGGTACCTCAATACCAAAAGTTTGTATACAAGCTATGCTTAAAGAAGAAAAATCATTATGATCATGATAAACCTCTACTAAATCATTAGCAACTTTTTTAAACATTTGTACTATATCGGCATCTAATTTTTCACCATACAAAGCATTTCTACGCATATCATAAATAATAGTTCTCTGAGAATTCATCACATCATCATATTCTAATAGACGTTTACGAATAGAAAAATTATTTTCTTCAACTTTTCTTTGAGCACGTTCGATAGATCTAGTAATCATAGGATGCTGAATAACCTCACCCTCTTTATATCCAATTCTATCGAGTACTTTTATCATTCTATCACTTCCGAAAAGACGCATAAGATCATCTTCTAGAGAAACAAAAAATTGACTCGTACCTGGATCTCCTTGACGGCCGGCACGTCCACGCAACTGTCTATCTACACGACGAGATTCATGACGTTCTGTACCGATGATTGCTAAGCCACCCACCTCTCGTACGCCAGGTCCTAATTTAATATCAGTACCACGACCTGCCATATTAGTAGCTATAGTTACGCTTCCAGAGAGACCAGCATTAGCTACTATTTCTGCTTCACGTTGATGTTGTTTAGCATTTAACACATTATGTTTTATTTTTCTTAGAGTCAACATTTTACTAAGTAACTCAGAAGTTTCTACAGAAGTAGTACCTATCAATACAGGTCTACCTTTTTGCACCAAATTAACTACTTCATTAATAACTGCATTATATTTTTCTCGTTTAGTACGAAAAACTAAATCTTCGGCATCTATACGTATACAAGGTTTATTAGTAGGTATTACAACTACATCCAATTTATAAATATCCCAAAATTCGGCGGCTTCAGTTTCTGCAGTACCAGTCATACCAGCAAGTTTTTTATACATTCTAAAATAATTTTGCAGGGTAATAGTAGCATAAGTTTGAGTAGCAGCCTCCACTTTCACATTTTCCTTTGCTTCGATAGCTTCGTGTAAACCATCAGAATATCTACGCCCTTCTAATATACGACCAGTTTGCTCATCGACGATTTTAACTTTATTATCTAAAACCACATATTCTACATCTTTATCGAATAAAGTATATGCTCTGAGTAATTGATGCATAGTATGAATACGATCACTTTTGATAGCAAAATCTTCTAATAATTCATTCTTTTTTTCTTGTTTTTCTTTAGGATCAATATTACTATTTTCTAATTCAGCTAATTCACTACCAATGTCTGGGATAATAAAAAATTTAGGATCACCAGTATCTTTAGCTAAAAGTTCAGTTCCTTTATCTGTCAGATCGACAGAGTTATTCCTTTCATCAATTACAAAATATAATTCTGCATCGATGATAGGCATATTTTTTTGATTTTCAGCTAAATAAATATTTTCAGTTTTATGTAATATAGCTTTCATGCCCGGCTCACTAAGGAATTTGATTAATGGGCCGTATTTAGGTAAGCCCCTATGTGCACGTAATAAAGCCTCACCACCTAATTTTTCATCCTCATTAGATCTATTTGTTTTTTGCAAGTAATTTTTTGCGTCATTTAGAAGTTTATTAACTAATTGCCTTTGAGCATTTACTAGCTTAATAACATATGGCTTTAGCTCATCATATTCTTGCTCACGTACTTGAGTTGTAGGTCCACTAATAATCAAAGGTGTACGGGCATCATCTATTAAAATAGAGTCTACTTCATCTACAATAGCATAATAATGTCCACGTTGTACTATGTCATCTAAAGAGAATGCCATATTGTCACGTAAATAATCAAAACCAAATTCATTATTAGTACCATAAGTGATATCTGCTAAATAAGCTTTTTTACGAGATTCACTATTAGGCTCGTGTTTATCAATACAATCTACAGTTAAAAAAAGAAATTCATATATAGGTCCCATCCACTCTTGATCTCGTTTAGCCAAGTAATCATTAACAGTAACAATATGCACTCCACGACCTGGCAAAGCATTTAGATATACTGGTAAAGTAGCGACTAAAGTTTTTCCTTCACCAGTAGCCATTTCTGAAATTTTACCTTGATGCAAAACGACGCCACCCATTAATTGTACATCATATGGAACCATATCCCATGTGATTTCAGTACCACCAGCTATCCAATGATTTTGCCATATTGCTTTATCACCTTCTATTCTTACATAATTTTTTTTAATAGCTAATTCTCTATCAAAATCAGTAGCAGTAACGACTACCTCTGGATGGTCTTTAAAACGTTTTGTTGTTTCTTTAACAACAGCAAAAGCCTCTGGTAAAATGTCATTTAGAACCTTTTGAGTTTTTTGATAAATAATTTTTTCTAATTCATCTATCTTATGAAATATTTTTTCTTTCTGATCTATAGACATGTCTAACTCTTCGTCTATAAGAGTTTTTAATTCATTTAATTCTTTCTCTTCACTTTCTATAGTATCTGAAATTAATTTTTTAAACTCTAATGTTTTAGAACGTAATTCATCATTAGACAATTTTTCAATTTTATTATATGCTTCATTAATTGAATTTACGATAGGCCATAGAGCCTTCATGTCTCGTTCATGCTTAGTGGGCATAATACTTTTTAAAATACCTCTCATAATATTTATTACCTCCGAAATTTCTTTTAAAATATTACAAAATTACAAAAATATTAGTAAATAATAAAACAAAAATTAAGCCAAAGTATAGATTATGCCATTGTAAAAAAATTTTTGAATTAGTTGTTTAATTAATAACTAAATTATTACTGATACATTATCGGTAATAGCTATATTTCTTATGAATATAATTGATTTTAAAAAAATTTCTACTTAATTTACTTTTCTTTGTCAGCCACACAAAGAAAAGTAACAAAAGAAAAGT
>JASEGF010000203.1 GCA_030017935.1 Bacteroidales bacterium
CCTTCAAAATTTCTAATCAAATAAAAAAGGGGAAAATTCATGAATTTTCCCCTTTTTAAAAAAACTAATTATTCAATTTATTCTTTTACATATCCTTTTAGGTTGAGGACTATCAAGCTATGCTCTGGATCATTAGTAATCACGGTAACTGTTTTTTGTTGTTCTCCTGTTCTACCAGATGTATTAAAAGTAGCTTTGATGACAGATTTTTCTCCTTTTTTCAAAATAGTTTTTTCTGGAGCAGTAGCTGTACATCCGCAGCTAGATTTTACTTTTAAAATTTTAAGATCATTTTTCCCTTCATTTCTAAATGAAAATTCAACGGTTACTGATTGTCCAGATTTAATCGTATCAAAAACAACTTCTGTCTTCTCAAATACTATTTTAGGAGCATTAGCTTTATCTTTTTCGGTCATCCAGCTGAAATCTTGATTAATATTTGCACTTACGTACATTTGTTTAGCAGGTTGGTCTGTATCATCTGTTTTGAGCTCAAATCTATCAAAAACATAGCCGTAATCATTACGTGCTTTTGCATCATAGGAAATAGCTATTTTTAATTCTTGATCAGGATTTATTACAATACCTCCAGCTGGTATTTGAATTTTTATAAATATTGGTAAATTTTCAGCAAATATTGTAATTTTTTTATCACTAGGATTATATAAATAAATAGTATCAGTTTTTACTTGTGTATCTTTTATATCGTTAAAATTAATATGATTTGATCTGAAACGTAAATTACCCATTATTTGAGGGTAATTATCAGCTTTAGTTTTTGGCTTTGGTATTACATTACCTTTTATAGTCAGAATTACATTTGAATTTTCTGGATCATTAGTAATTACTGTTACTATCTTATTAAAAGCTCCTGGTCTGCCCTGTGGATTATATACAGCATCAATAAATCCACTCTGTCCAGGTAAAATAGGTGTTTTAGTATAATCAGATGTAGTACAACCACATGAAGGTCTAACATTTAAAATCTTCAATGTGTCATTGCCAATATTTTTAAAATTAAATCTAGCAGTTTGTTTGCCATCTTCTTCTTTTATTTGCCCAAAATCATAAACCTTACTTTCAAATAAAATCGTTGGCTTTTTCTGAGCATTTATTATCCCCATACTAATAAGGGTTAACATTATTAAAATTGTTACTTTTTTCATATTTTTCTTTTTTTGTTATACAAATTTATAAAAATTAAATAATATCAAAATTTTACATTAATGTGACTAAAATTAGTTTTAATAATAAATTATTTTTTTTATACATATAATAATTTCAGATAAAAAAGTATCTTATTTTTTCAAAAAAATTTACAAATAAATTTAATTTTCACAAAAATTATAATTATTTTTACAAAAAAATTATGTTTACACAATCAGTTTATATTAATCGAAGGAATAATTTAAAATCCAAAGGATTAAAAGGAATAGGGTTAATCATTGGCAATACGGAATCTCCAATGAATTATGCAGCAAATACTTATAAATTTAGGCAAGATAGTACATTTCTATATTTTTTTGGCTTAAATTTATCAAATCTAGCAGGTGTGATAGATTTTGACAATGGAGAAGAATACATTTTCGGTGATGATGTAGAAATAGATGACATTATCTGGATGGGACCACAGCCTACTATGAAAGAATTAGCCAGTCAAGTGGGTGTAAATAAAGTTTTACCTTTTAATAATTTATATGAATATATCTCTAAACAGATAAACCTCAAACGAGAGATACATTTTTTACCGCCATATAGAGCAGAAAATAAAATATTACTCAATGAGCTATTAGGCATACCTATAAAAGAATTAAAAACTAAATCTTCAGTAGAATTAGTGAGAGCTGTAGTATCGCTAAGATCTATTAAAAGTGATGAAGAGATAGCTGAAATGGAAATAGCAGCAGAAATAGGCTATAAAATGCATATGTGTGTTTTCAAAATGGCTAAACCTGGCATCAAGGAACAAGAAATAGCAGGTATCATGGATGGTATATCATATCAATATGGCGAGGGACCTTCTTTCCCTACTATTTTATCAGTACATGGCGAAACATTGCACAATCCTTATCACAATAATATCATGCAGGCAGGTCAACTTTTATTATCTGACGCTGGTGCTCAAGCTAATAGCTTCTATGCTAGTGATTATACTAGAGTAACTCCTGTAAGTGGAAAATTTACTCAAAAACAAAAAGAAATTTACGAAATTGTTCGCAGAGCAAATCAAAATACAATTGAAATGTCTGCACCAGGGCAAAAATATTTGGATATTCATCTAGCAGCTGCTAAAGTGATAGCTAGTGGTCTAATAGAATTAGGACTAATGAAAGGCAATGCAGATGAAGCCGTAGCTAATGGAGCACATACACTATTTTTTGTACATGGACTAGGTCATATGCTAGGATTAGATGTTCATGATATGGAAAATTTAGGTGAAAATTATGTAGGTTATGATAATGAACTAAATAGATCAAACGAATTTGGTACAGGTTCTCTTCGATTTGCGAGAACACTTAAACCTGGCATGGTAGTAACTGATGAACCTGGCATTTATTTCATCCCAGCATTAATAGAAAAATGGAAAGCAGAAAATAAATTGTCAGAATTTATTAATTATAATCAAGTAGAAAAATATTTGGATTTTGGTGGTATCAGATTAGAAGACGATATATTGATTACAGATAACGGTTGCAGGTTGATAGGTAAAAGACTTCCTATCACTATTGACGAAGTAGAAAACGCTATGAAAGAATAAAGCTATAAAATTTATTTACTTATAGGAACATAAAGCAATAATTTTAATAATTTTACAAAAAATATAATTATGTTTAGTGGAATAGTGGAGCAATTAGGAAAAATTCAAAAAATAGAACGTCAGGGTAGTAATATAAATTTTACTATTAAAGCTCCGATGGCTTCAGAGTTAAAAATAGATCAAAGTGTGAGCCATGATGGTGTATGCTTGACAGTAGTATGGGTAGATAATACTAATCTTCTTTATAAAGTAACTGCTATTGATGAAACATTGAATAGAACTTGCTTAAAGAATTGGATAGAAGGTTATGAAGTAAACTTAGAACGTTCCATATCAGCAAATGGTCGCTTTGATGGACATATCGTACAAGGACATGTAGATCAAACAGGCATCGTAACTAAAATAGAAGAACTCGATGGTAGCTGGAAATATTTCATAGAATATGATCAATCTAAAGGAAATATTACTGTGGAGAAAGGCTCTATATCTGTTAATGGTGTTAGCCTCACTGTGGTCGATAGTAAAAAAAATTTGTTTTCTGTAGCTATAATACCTTATACTTATGAAAATACTAATTTTCATAATTTCAAAGTTGGTACTATAGTAAATTTAGAATTCGATATTATTGGCAAATACATTAAAAAGATTTTAGAAGAATATGAAATTATAAAATGAAAATATTTTTTTATATAAAATATTTTTTATAATTTTGCAAAAAATAAATTTGGTCCGGTAGTTCAGTTTGGTTAGAATGCATGCCTGTCACGCATGAGGTCGCGGGTTCGAGCCCCGTCCGGACCGCTAAAAGAGAGATTTTTTTAAATCTCTCTTTTTTATTTTTCTATTTATTATAAATATTTTATATTTGTAAATAATTTATTTCATAC
>JASEGF010000204.1 GCA_030017935.1 Bacteroidales bacterium
TGTTTATTATGGTAATTTGCATAGTCATACTGGCTATTCTGATGGTGAAGAGACCCCTGCAGCTGCTTATACATATGCTAGAGATGTGGCATTATTAGATTTTCTAGCTGTAACAGATCATATAGAACAAATAAGTTCTTATGAATGGCAAGATATTCTAAACACAGCAGAAAATTTTACAATAAATGGCTCTTTTATTGCTATTGCTGGATTTGAATGGGGCTCTCCATATTATGGACATTGTAATGTTTATAATACAACTAATCTAATCACTGAAACTGGTTGGCTTTTATTTGATTGGTCAGGCTTTAGAGATTGGTTAATAGCTAATCCACCAGCATTTGCACAATTTAACCATCCAGGAGATGAAGATTATTTTAATAATTGGTATGATTTCGAATATAAAGGACCTACAACGGATTCTACTTTCCCACTAATAGAATTTCAAAACATTCAACAAGCAACAGATTGGTATGAATTAGCTCTAAACAATGGCTGGCACCTAGCTCCTGTATGGAATCAAGATAATCATTCTGCTAATTGGGGTACTAAAAATGATGGTAGAGCTGGAATATGGGCAGATTCTCTAACAAGAGAACAATTATTCAATGCTATTATTAATAATCGCACTTTTGCTACTATGGATAAAAATGCTGCAGTATGGATTGAAATGAATGGTTTTGATATGGGATCAGAAGTTAATAGAGCATTTAATTCTTCTTTTAGAGTTTATTTATCTGATGAAGATAATGAAAATTGGTCTAGCGTAGAAATTGTTTCAAGCGTTGGTGTAATTCTAACATTTCATAATTTAATTGGTAATGTTGATACTTTTATAACAATTACTCCTTATACTGATAAATATTTATTTGTTAGAGCAATACAAGAAGACGGAGATTATATTTGGTCTTCTCCTATTTATATTTCTGGTATAATTACTGATGTTTCTGATCACTTAACTTCAACATTTAATTTTTATCCTAATCCTGCTAAAGATTTTATTTATTTCGATAATACTAACTTGCATGACAGTAATTTACTTATTTATAGTATAACAGGATCATTGATTAAGGAAGAATTTTTAAATAATAAAACAACAATTGATATAAGTGATTTGGCAAAAGGTGTTTATATTATAGAAGTTAAAAATAAATATGAATCTTTAAGGGCAAAACTCATCAAAGAATAAATTTATCTGAGGAACAATTTATAAAAAAGTGTTGGATATACCTAATCATTATCCCATGTACGCTAGCTGGTATAATGAAATTTAATAATTTAATATCTGGACTAATTATTTTATCTATCTTTCTGAAAAATATATAAATAAGCTATACCAAAAGTTAATTTTTTTAGTTTCAAAGTTTTGAAGCCTAAAGTTTCTATGTAAGAGGCTAAATCTTCACCACAAGGAAATTCATCGGATGTACTTTTTAAATATGTAAAAGAATTGGGATATTTTAATATAAATTCTGAAAAAGTGCTCATAATGATATTTTGATACATTTTATATAAAACATTAAAAGCTATATCAGGCTGACCAAATTCTAATATTGCTAAAATACCTTTAGGCTTCAGCACTCTATATGCAGACAAAAGAGCCAAATGAGAGTTTTCGAAATTTCTAAGGCCAAAAGAAATAGTTACAGCATCTACAGATGAGGTAGATAAAGGAATATTTTCTGCAAAGGAATTATAAAATTCTATATTAGGTTGTTTTAATCTATTTTTTGCTATATTAATCATTTTATTTGATGGATCTAATAGCATCAATTTTTTAGGATTTAATTGCAATAACGATTTAGCTTGAGAGCCAGTGCCACATGCTACATCCAAGATTATTTGAGGTTGAAAATGTTTTAATTCACTTGTAAGATTTTTTCTCCATAAATGATCTATACCAAATGAAAATAATGAAGTAAATTTATCATAATTAGGTGCTATAGCATCAAACATATCTATAACTTCATTTTTACTTTTACCAATAATATGTTTATTGAGCACCTGAGCGATAGCTTTTGCCATAAGTACAAATTTTACACAGCTAAATTAAATATTCTATATTATTAAAAATACAAAAATTATATATATCATTTTTTTTAGTCAACTAAAAAAGGTAGCTTACAAAATTGTAAGCTACCTTTTACTAACATTAAACTCAATAAGTTAAAAATTAAAAAAAATTAATTTTTTAAACTTTCAACTATTTTAGCAAAAACTTCTGGTTCATTCATTGCCAAATCGGCTAAAGTTTTTCGATTCAGAGCAATGTTATTTTTATGAATTAATCCCATAAATTGTGAATAAGTCATACCATTTAATCTGGTTCCAGCATTAATACGCTGAATCCACAATTTCCTATAATCACGTTTTTTTAATTTTCTACCAACATAAGCGTGATTTTGTCCTTTTTCCCATCTATTTTTGGCTACTGTCCACACATTTTTATTACGACCTATATAACCTCTAGTTAATCGTAATATCTTTTTTCTTCTAGCCCTTGATGCTACATGATTAACACTTCTTGACATAATTTACCTCCTTTTTGTTTCAGCGGCTAATTTTTTTGCTCTTTGAGCTGATAACAATTTTTTTTAAATTTTTACTTTAATAACATTTGTTTAACATTTTTAGCAGTTTTGCCTTCTACAATGGCATAATGCCCAAGATTTCTCTTGCGTTTTTTACTTTTTTTAGTCAAAATATGACTTTTGTATGCATGTTTACGTTTCACTTTACCAGAACCAGTAATGACGAAACGCTTTTTTGCACTTGATTTACTCTTCATTTTAGGCATATCTTATTATTTTTTATTTTTTCTTATTAATTTTAGGAGCTAAAATCATAGACATCACATTACCTTGTAGTTTAGGTAATTGCTCTACTTTTGCAATTTCAGATAAAGCATCAGCAAATTTTAGTAATTGAACCTCTCCTTGTTCTTTATACACAATAGTTCTACCTCTATAGATAATTTCTACTTTTACTTTATTTCCTTCTTCTATAAACCTTTGAGCATGTTTGAGTTTAAAATTAAAATCATGTTCGTCAATATTAAAACCTAGTCTAATAACTTTAACGACCATTTGAAAAGTCTTTGCTTTGATTTCCTTTTCTTTTTTTCTACGTTCAAAAAGGAATTTACTATAGTCCATTATACGACATACAGGTGGATTGGCTTGCGGTGAAATTTCAACTAGATCTAAATTTTTCTCATAAGCTAGTGCAAGAGCTTTATCAATAGGTAAAATTAAAGGTTCAAAACCATCTCCTACTACTCTGACCTCACGAGCTGTGATTTCTTCATTAATTCTATAATTAAATTTTTCTTCTTGTGCTCCCAAGTTTTTAATTAAATTTTATTTGTTAAACTTTTATTTAATTCGTCTGAAAATAAATTAATAAATGCCTCAGTAGGCATACTACCGAGGTCGCCTTGTCCTTGACGACGTACAGACACAGCATTTTCATTTTTCTCCTTTTCGCCCACTATAATCATAAATGGAATATGCTGTAGCTCTGCATCACGAATTTTTTTGCCTACTTTCTCGGATCTATCATCCATTTCAGTTCTAATATCTAAATTAGTCAGCAAAGATACAACTTTTTCTCCATATTCAATATATTTTTCACTTATAGGT
>JASEGF010000205.1 GCA_030017935.1 Bacteroidales bacterium
CAATTGATGATAAAATAGCTCAACATGAAAAACGAATCTTATTTATCCTACTTCATTTTGGAAATAAAATATTAGCTTTCGACGATAGAGATGTTAATAATTTGCCAATAACTATAAATATTCCTGCCTGGGAATTTATTTATAATGAACTTAAAAAGGATGATATTAGTTTTGTATTTTATAATAATATTTATCAATTAATCATTAACCAATATAAATCAAATAATACGCTTGTTGTAAATGATATTATAAGCCTTTTAAATCCAGATGAGCAAAGTATAATTTATGATTTATTATTAGACACATTTAAGCTTAGTGATAATTGGAAAAAGAAATTTAAAATCGAAATTAGTACCATAGAAAATAATGAATACTTATTTAATAAAGAAGTAGAATCTGCTGTTTTAGAGTACAAAGCAATAATGATAAACAAATTAAAAAATACTAAATGTGAGCAATTAGGCAAAACTACAGATTTAGACGAACAACAAAAATTATTAGTAGAATTTCAATTATTAAAAAAACTAGAAAATCAAATACTCAAAACCATTAGTGATAGAAATTTAAAACATTAATTATGAATAAATTACCTAAAAATATCAAAGATAAAAAAAGTGCCAGAGAATATGTTAAAAATATTTTGAAATCTTTGGATGAAGATTTAGTAGAAAAAAAAGCTGATGACTTATGGTTTGCCATTTCTAGACATCCAAAATTTAGAAGTGCAGAAGTAGTGATGGCTTATTGGTCATTTGATCACGATGTGCCCTCTCATGATTTCATAATGGATGCCGATAGGCACAAATTAATTATCTTACCAAGGGTAAAAGATCTCGATATAGAACCTGTATTTTATAAAGGTACTAGTCATATGTTTCCTAATAAATATGGTATAATGGAGCCAGTAGGACCTAAATATCCTTTATTAGACAAAATAGAGTTAGTAATAGTTCCAGGTATAGCCTTTGATGTTAATGGCCATAGACTAGGTAGAGGATTAGGATTTTATGATAGATTTTTAACTAAATTAAATAATGCTTATACTATTGGTATTGCCTTTGAAGAACAAGTTTTTGAAATGATACCCTATGATGAAAATGATGTTCTAGTTGATGAATTAATATATTTCTGATTTTTTGAAATAATTATTTAATATTTATAATTGTTGTCCGATAGAAAATCAATAAAATAATGTTTAAAATAGTTATTATTTTAATATTCTTTGACATTTATGTTTTTATAAAAATTTTTACTATTTTTGTTTTATGAAATATTTGTTATATCCTTTTGCTTTAATATTTTATATACTTCAACTTTTTCGCAAGCTTTTATATTCTATTAAAATATGTAAAAGATATAAGCCTCCGATTACTTCTATATGCATAGGTAATTTATCTATGGGTGGCAATGGCAAAACTCCGCATACTATTTATACTGCAAAACTTCTTTTAGATAATGGTTGTAATATAGCTATACTTTTGAGAGGTTATAGGAGAAAGACACATGGTTTTTTAGAAGTTCATAGTGATTCTACTGTTATTGATGTAGGTGATGAAGCTTTGATTTATAAAAGAAATTTTGGTAATACTCTTGCAGTAGCTGTTTGTGAAAATAGAGCTAAGGGCATTAAGATTCTTTTAGAAAAATATCCACATTTAGATGTCATTTTATTAGATGATGCTATGCAACACTTGGGTGTAAAATCTCATTTACAATTACTGCTTTCAGACTATTCACATCCTTTTTACCATGACCATTTATTCCCTGTAGGTAAGCTTCGTGAACCTAAATCAGCACATAAAAAATCAGATGCTATCATTATTACTAAATTCCCTTCTGTTTTTTCACCTATTTTATATAATAATGTTATTCAATATTTTCAAATACAACCTCATCAAAAATTATTTATTAGTTATATTTTTTATAAAAATTTTATTCCAGTGTTTGATGAGAATCTAAATAATAATTTTGAAGATAAAACTCCTTACGCTATTTTTGTTTTTACAGCTATTGCTAATACTCAAGGGTTAGATGAATATTTACTTTTAATGTGCAGTGATTTAGTTAGATTTTATTTTACAGATCACCATCAATTCACTGAAAAAGATGTAATGAAACTAATAAAATCGTTTAATGATTATCCATCTAATAATAAAATTATTGTAACTACTGAAAAGGATATCCCAAGATTAGAACATCCTTCAATTAAAAAATTTTTATTAGATTTGCCAATATTTTATGTGCCAATTGATATTAGATTTCATCAAAATGCACATTTGAAATTTAATTACGATAAATATATTTTAGATTATGTTAGACAAAATCAAGCAAACAACAGAATTTCTCAAAAGTAAAGTAAATTTACAACCTGAGATAGCAATAGTATTAGGATCTGGATTAGGTAATCTAGGCAATGAAATTAATCCTACTATGGTCATACCTTATAAGGAAATACCCAATTTCCCAGTTTCTACTGTTATGGGGCATTCTAGCAATTTAATCTTTGGAACTTTAGAAGGGAAAAATGTTGTAGCTATGCAAGGACGTTTCCATTATTATGAAGGTTATACTATGCAGGAAGTTGCTTTCCCCATTAGAGTTATGAAAGCTCTCGGTGTCAAGTATTTATTCCTCTCCAATGCAGCTGGTGGTATGAATCCTAATTTTAATGTTGGTGATATTATGATTATTAATGATCATATTAATTTTATGGGCACTAATCCACTTTTAGGTCCTAATATTGATGAGTTGGGACCTCGTTTCCCAGATATGAGCGAGGCTTATAATAAAAAACTTATTGATTTAGCTATCAAATGTGCTAATAAATTAAATATCCCTGTGAATCAAGGCGTTTACATTGGTGTCACTGGTCCTACTTTCGAAACACCTGCTGAATATAGATTTTTTAGAATTATTGGAGCTGATGCAGTAGGTATGTCTACTGTTCCAGAAGTGATAGCTGCTGTGCATAGTGATTTACCAGTTTTTGGTGTTTCTATTATCACTGATCTTGGAGGGTTTGATAATATTCAACCAATATCTCATGAGGAAGTGCTAAAAGCTGCAGATGCTGCTGAACCCAAACTGTCTGCTATCATAAAAGCCATGCTTAGAGAATTATAATAAATATGCTTCTAAAAGTTTTTTCTGCTGCTATTTATGGCATTGATGCTATTATAGTTACAGTAGAAGTAGATTTGGCTCCTGGTACTAAAACTTTTATTTCAGGCTTACCTGATAATGCTATTAAGGAAAGTCGTAATAGAATTGAACCTGCTATTATTAATAGTGGATTTCCCTTCCCAGGTAAAAAGATTACTATTAATTTCGCACCAGCAGATATTAGAAAAGAAGGTTCCCATTATGACCTTCCCGTTGCTCTTGGCATTTTAGGAGCTAATAAGCAATTGCCTAATGTAGATTGGTCTCAATATCTCATCGTTGGTGAACTTTCTTTAGATGGTTCTATTTTGCCTGTACATGGTATTTTACCTATTGCTATAAAAGCACGAAATAATAATTTTACTAATTTAATCATTCCTAAAGCTAATGTTAGTGAAGCTTCTGTAGTCGAAGGTATAAATATCTACGGTTTTGAAAAATTATCTGAAGTTGTTGAATTTTTTCAT
>JASEGF010000206.1 GCA_030017935.1 Bacteroidales bacterium
TTTGGAGTTCTTCCATGATCACTTCTATAGCTTTTAGTAGTTGATCATCAATACCTAAATATTCTCTATAAGGGTCATTATCTATCACAATATCTGGTTCTACACCATATCCTTCTATAATCCATTTAGATTCATCTATGCTATAGCTAGCAAACTCAGGTTTATTGAGGTAAGTGCCATCTACGAAAGGTAAAGAGCCACGGATACCTACTACTCCGCCCCAGGATCTCACGCCGATAGTTTTACCAATATTATATTTTTTAAAACCATAGGGGAAAAGATCACCATCACTAGCACTATATTGATTGAAAAGCAATACTTTTGGACCAATCATAGTCTGAGCAGGTACTACACCTGGTATCAAAACATTTCTGGCTATAGTAGCTCGTTGCGGTACTCTTAGTAATCTTTCTAGTATCATTGGTGAAACATTACCACCACCATTGCCACGATCATCAATTATTAAAGCTTTTTTTGTTAATTGAGGATAAAAATATTTAACAAACTCATTTAATCCCTCTACGCCCATATCTGGTATGTGAATGTAGCCTACTTGTCCATTTGTTTTTTCATTTACAAACTTAATGTTATTTTGTACCCAGTTATAGTAATATAGAGCAGCCTCATCAGCTATAGGAACTACAATGACTTTACGAGCACCTTCTACACTAGGCTTGTTATTTATTAACATCTCTACTTGTTTATTAGCTTTACCTATCAAGAGCTTATATATGTCATCAATAGTATTAGTCTGAATATTATCTATGCTGATAATGTAGTCATTTACTTTGGCATTTACTTGTATCTCCTGCAGAGGGCTTCTAAGATTTTTACTCCAATTGGCACCATCTAAGATTTTATCTATTTTGAAGTAACCATTTTGTAAATCTTTTGATAATTCAGCACCTAAAAGTCCCGTGTAAATTTTATTAATAGTAGGCACATCACCACCACCTACGTATGCATGACCTACATTAAGCTCGCCTATCATCTCTCCAATAATGTAATTTAGGTCGTGTTTATTAGCAATATAAGGCAAAAAAACTTCATATTTATTTTTTATTTTTTCCCAATCTACACCATGCATATTAGGTACGTAGAAGAAATCTCGCATTTGTCGCCAAGCTTCATAAAATATCTGTTGCCATTCGGCTTTTTTGTCTATCCATACTTCCATATCTTGTGTGGGAACTTTTTTATCTGGTTTCAGCTCTGCCACAGCAAAATCTAAAACATAATAATTGTCTTTACTTTTTAATAAAATCTTTTTTTTGTCTAGAGATAAAAGATAGGTATCAAACTCACCCAGTTTAGTTTCTTTTCTTTCATTTAAATCAAAAGCCAATAATTGTGCTTTTTCATCTTTGCTTCCTTTTCTTTGATAAAGTATTTTATCATTAGTAGCTTGCAGATTCCAATAAGTAGATACATCGATAGGTAAGCTAACAATACGATCTTTTAAACCATCGATATCTATAATAACTTTAACAAGTGTATCTTTATCCTCTTCAGTTATTTCTTTATTTTTTTTCTTTTTATCTTCTTTTTTGTCATCGGCAGTTTTTTTAGTTAAATCCAAATCATCATTTTTAGGAGCTAATGGATTGGGAGTAGATTTATCAAGAATTGCTAAATAAATTTTTGACATATCTTGGTAAGCGTAGTTCCATTCTACTCGAGAATAAATAGGATTAAAATCTCTCTCTGAAACGAAATAAATATATTTGCCATCAGGGCTGAAATGTGGACTATGAGAGTCGTACCACATGTCTGTAAGGTCATAAGTTTCTTTAGTTTGAGTATCATAGATACGTATTATATTAAAATTATTTTTCTGTGGATCGCTGTATGCTATATATCTACTATCTGGACTCCAAGTGAAATCATTATATTCCCATACTTGGCTTTGAGCCACTTCAGTAATATTTTTTGTTTCTATATCTACATAACGAAGGCGAAGTTTCTTGTCGCTATACAATAATTTTTTACTATCAGGAGACCAAAGTAATTCGAAATAATAAGTATCTGCATTTTTTGTCAGCTGGATGGGAGGTTCAGAGCCATCATGTTTTTGAATATAAATTTCAAATTCTCCTGTTTCATCTGAAAGATAAGCTAGATATTTACCATCGGGAGACCATTCTACATTTCTCTCATGTGCACCAGATGTTTTAGTTAGGTTTCTGATGACACCTTCTGTAGCTGGTATACTAAAAATATCTCCACGAGCAGAGAACCCTAGACGTTCGCCACCAGGACTTAGTGTAAATGATGTGATATAATCTGCTGCATTCACCTTCACTGTTCTAGCTAAAGGTAAATCTTGATTTATGATGATAGAAACTTTATTTGCTTGTTTAGTTTTAGTATCAAAAGTGTAAATAAAACCGCCTTTTTCGAAAACTATTAATCCTTTTGCTGCACAATGAGAAGGAAACTTAATATCATAATCATCAAAATTAGTAACTTTAGAGGTCTCTTTAGTTTTAGTATTATAAACAAATAGATTCATGGTGCGGTCTCTATCAGATATAAAATAGATCTCGTCATCTATCCACATAGGTATGATATCTTGAGCTTCATTATTAGTAATGTTTATAATCTCTTTAGAGTCAAAATCAAAAATTCTAATATCATCAGCCATGCCACCACGATAGTATTTCCATGTTCTGAACTCACGAAAAACACGATTAAAAGCCAATTTTTTACCATCAGGTGAATAAGAGCAAAATCCACCTGTAGATAGTGGCAATTGAATAGATGGTCCACCATCTATTGAGACCAGAAATAGCTGTCCCACAAAATCATTAAAAGATTTTTTGCGACTACGATAAATGATATATTTACTATCAGGTGTCCAACCAATAACGATATTATTTGGTCCCATACGATCGCTTAGGTCATCACGGTTGAGAGTAGCAGTATAGGTAAGTCTTTTAGGATTGCCACCATCAGCAGGCATTAGATATACTTCGGTATTGCCATCATACTGTCCTGTAAATGCTACCCATTTGCTGTCAGGTGACAATCTAGGGAAAATAGCATATCCATTACCAGTGGTTAATTGTCGTGCTGTACCACCTTGTTTGGACACAGTATATAACTGACCTGCATAAGAGAAAACTATTTTGTCACCATCGGTAGTAGGGAAACGTAATAAACGTGCTTCATGTTGTGAATAACTCATTGTTGTTAAAATTAAATTTAATAATAAAACAATAGATAACTTTTTCATTTTTTTTGTTTACAAAGATAGATAAAAATTGAAATAAATCAATAAGTTAATTTTAAATATTTAATAATAAGGATGATAAACCTGGACTGCTTTTGAAAAATCAGGTTTTCCGTTCAATTTCTATCCAATAAAAGGATGATAAACCTAGATGGTCGAATTATCTTTTTATACTTTCCAGGGATTATAGTAAAATATTTTTATTTAATCTGACTGTATGCTATTGTCTTCTATTAATTTATTATCTGATTGTATGCTATTGCTTTCTATTAATTTTTTTTCTATAGAATCAATTACCATTAAACGAACTAAAGAATCTAATTTGAAAGAATCAATGTATCTATAGCCTTCTATTTTTAATAAAG
>JASEGF010000207.1 GCA_030017935.1 Bacteroidales bacterium
CAATTATACGCGTAAGAAATTTAGTTATTATCTAAATGTCTATTTCAAAAGATTAAAATAAATAAAAAAGACTATTGTGGTTTAGTTTTAAAAGGATAATCAATGTTATAATGCAGCCCTATACTTTCTTTACGTTTTATAGCCATAGTAGTAATTAAATAACCTACTAAAATCATATTTCTTAATTCACATATTTGCCTATTAACAACTGATTTTTTATATAATTCTTCCGTTTCTTCATGTAACATTTGTAATCTTTTCAGAGATCTATTTAATCTCAAATTTGACCTTACGATACTTACATAAGCAGTCATTGTTTGATTGAGCTCTTTTACTTCTTGAGTAATTAAAACCAGCTCTTCATTGAGTTTCACTCCCTCATCATTCCATTCGGGAATATTTGTATTTATAGAATAATCATTAAAATAGTTTTCTGTATCTTTAGCTGCTCTATAGCTAAAAACTAGAGCTTCTAATAGAGAATTAGACCCTAATCTATTTGCACCGTGCAAGCCTGTATTCGAAACCTCGCCACATGCATATAATCTATTGATTTTTGTTCTAGCATAGTGATCTACAACCACACCACCCACTTGGTAGTGAGCAGCTGGTACTACTGGGATCATCTCTTTTGTCATATCTATTCCTATGCTCAAACATTTTGCATAAATCGTCGGAAAATGTTCTAACAATTCATCTTTATTAATATGCCTACAATCTAAATATACATGTTCTGAACCACTCAATTTCATTTCATTATCTATAGCTCTAGCTACTATATCTCTAGGAGCCAAGGATTTTCGTGGATCATACTTATGCATAAATTCTTTACCGTTAATATCTTTTAAGGCAGCTCCATACCCTCTAAGTGCTTCAGTAATAAGAAATGCTGGCCTCTCTTTAGGATTGTAAAGAGCTGTTGGATGAAATTGAAAAAATTCCATATCCCTTATTTGAGCTTTTGCACGATAAGCCATAGCTACACCATCACCAGTAGCTACAGTAGGATTTGTAGTTGTCAAATAAACATTTCCACTACCACCAGTAGCCAAAACAGTAAATTTGGATAAAAATCTCTCTACTTTTCCCTGTGGAGTTAATACATATGCACCAAAGCAATCTATATTGTCTACCTGATCTTCTACATTTATACCAATATGATGTTGAGTGATTAACTCTATAGCAAAATGATGATCAAAAATAGTAATGTTGGGATTTTCTAATACTTTATTTGATAACACTCTCTCAATTTCATAACCAGTTTTATCTTTAAAATGGAATATCCTCGATTCACTATGACCTCCTTCTCTAGCTAGATCATAAATGCCTGTTTCTTTTTTATCAAACCTCACACCTAATTCTATGAGATCTTTTATCCTATCAGGACTTTCTTTAGATGTTATCTCTACAGCTTCTCTATCATTTAAATAAGAACCTGCCTCTAAAGTGTCTTTAATATGTTTCTCAAAATTATCTGGAGGAAACATAACTCCTACTATGCCACCTTGTGCATAATATGTTGATGTATTAAATATTTCTTCTTTAGTAATAATAGCTACACTACCTAATTTAGAAGCATTTAAAGCAAAATTTAATCCTGCTGCTCCACTGCCAATTACTAGGAAATCAAAAGTATACATAATTTTAATTTTTTAAAATAATTACAAATATAGATATGTTTTTTGTTTTAATATTTAATGCTTTATTAGTATTATCATTGATAAAAAACAATAATAAGATTAAAATACTGCAATTTATACTTTAGATATAAATTATCTTTTACTTTCAAAAAAATTTTTTAAACATTCTCTAGATTTAGCTTCCATGATACCATTTTTAACTATAGTTTTAGGATGTAATAGCGTTGGAGTATACTTAGAATATCCATTTTTAGGATCTGATGCACTATATATTAACTTACCAATTCTAGTTAGTTGCATCGCACTTGCACATAAAGGACAAGGTTCTAAACTAACATATATGCTACAAGAATCTAAATATTTTGTATCAAAATATTCTAATGCTGCAGTAATAGCTATAATTTCTGCATGAGCCATAGGATCCTTTAATCTTTCTACTTCATTATGAGCTTTACAAATAATTTTATTCTCAGCAACTATAACAGCTCCCACAGGTACCTCCCCTGTATCATAAGCCACTTGAGCTTCTTGGAGTGCTATCTGCATAAAATATTCATCATTATTAATCATTTAAGAACAATAATTTAAAAAATAATTGTAAAATTATGTGAAAAATAAATAATTAATTAAAAAATTGATTTAGAAATTTAATATCCTTATTATTTTTTAACTTTTTAATAGCTTTGTCTTTAATTTTTCTTACTCTTTCAGGTGACATATTCATCCTATTAGATATTTCCTCTATACTCAATGCATGAGTATGCTCGAGACCATAATAATATTTAATTATCATTTTTTCATTATTAGATAAAGTTTCAATAATTCTATTAATCTCAATTTTGAGAGATTCTTTTTCTAAATCTGAATCTGGAGAGATAGAGTTTATATTAGGTACAAAATCTAACATTGTAGTTTCGTCATTATCATTCATAGATACATCTAAAGAATCTACATTATTATCTACATACTTCATTAAGTCCTTAATCTGTTGCACAGGTATATTAGTCATATCAGAAAGCTCTTCAAATGTGGGGGGACGTAATT
This sequence comes from Bacteroidales bacterium, assembly GCA_030017935.1. GTDB lineage: Bacteria > Bacteroidota > Bacteroidia > Bacteroidales > DTU049 > DTU049. The sequence goes on from JASEGF010000207.1 coordinate 2,685, forward strand.
TAATTTGTTCTAATAGTGAATAAGCATTTTTGATTTTATTGGCAGAAGCTATTTTATTACCTGGCAATCTAATCATTCTACAATTTTCAGAAATAGCCTGAATTATACATTGTCTGATCCACCACACAGCATAAGAAATAAATTTAAAACCTTTAGTTTCGTCAAATTTTTCAGCAGCTTTTATCAATCCAATATTTCCTTCATTTATTAAATCTGTAAGCGGTAAACCAGTTTGAGAAAATTGCTTAGCTACAGAAATCACAAAACGTAGATTAGCTCTTATTAATTTATCTCTTGCTATTTCATCACCTTCTTTTATCCTTTTAGCTAACTCTACTTCCTCATCAGGAGACAATAAAGGCTCTTGAGAGACCTCTTCTAAATATTCAGATAAAACTTCATTTTCTCTTTTTGTGATTCTTTTTTGAATTACTAACTGATACATTATATTATCTTTTTTAATTAGACATAAAAAAAATCAAAAAGTTTATTATAAAATATTAAAAAATATTAAAAATTGGAAGATGTAATAAACAGATTGTTGAAATGGTAAAATTAAATCTAGTATTAGCAAGTTATATATAAGCATAGATTAAAAATTTTTAATCTATGCTTATATATAAACAAAATATTTGTTTAAAATTAAGTATTAAATAAATTTATTAATTTTGCAAAAAACATAATTTTATGGAATATACAGCCGAAAATATTGAAGAAATGCTTGCTCTGACTAAAGAGGGCAAACGTGAATTCCTAGATAATCTCTATGAGTTTCTCTATGAGAATAAATTGACAGCATTAGATTATCAAAGAATCAAGATTTTATCAATTGCTCCCATTTGTCCCAGATGTAGGTGTGAGCATGTTACTAAAGCAGGAGTTCAT
>JASEGF010000208.1:0-1797 GCA_030017935.1 Bacteroidales bacterium
TATATATTAACCACAAAGTTCTCAAAAAAGGCACAAAGAGCACAGAGAATGATAGAAATAGAAGTCTTAAAAATGTCACTTTGTGAACTTTGTGTAATATCTTAGTACTCTTTGTGGTAAAATAATTTACCCGCAACAAACCTTATAGAACCTTTGATAATTATTGTATTGATGATATTAATGTTATTTATCAAGCAATTATGTACATATTATTTTTTTTAATTATCTTTGCCAAAATTTTTTTAAATAAATTTTTGAGAGAATGAAAAATAAGTCTGATTATATAATTAATTATCAAGCACTTAAACTAGGTCATACATTTTATAATTATGATGTTAATGATGATTTTATGCTTGATTATAATCCAGATTTTACAGCATTAAAAGATTTATCTATGCACATAAGCATAGATTTATTAAAAGAAGAGACATCTGCACAATTATTCATCAATCTGACAGGTTCTTATAATGTAGAATGTGATAGATGCTTACATGATCTTAGAATAGATGTAGCCGAGGATGATTATTTGATTTTCAGGGAAGGGAATGGAGAAGATGATGAGACTATTACTTATATTTCGCCTAATACTAATTTCATCGATTTGCAACCATTTATTTATGATTTCATAGCATTATCTGTACCAATGAGACATGTACATGACGATGAGGCTAATTGTGATCAAGAAATGATAAAAAAATTAAAAGAGTATTTAATAGAATAATAAAAAAATAAAAATATACAACTATGGCTAATCAAAAATGGAGATTTTCAAAAAGTAGAACACGCAAACGCCGTTCACAGTATAAAATAATGACTGTAAAAGGAGCCACTTGTCCTAATTGCGGTAGTCCAATGATCTATCATCATGTATGTCCAGAATGTGGATTTTACAGAGGTAAATTAGCAATTGAGAAAAACAAATAATAATTTATTAAAATTTTTTAACAATGAAATCAATGCCAAGAGCTATCATTACTGGTGTAGCAGGAGCACTCCCAGATTATATCCTTACTAATGAAGAGCTGAGTCGCATGGTAGATACTACTGATGAGTGGATAATGACTCGTATAGGTATCAAAGAACGTAGAATATTAAAAGAACCTGGTAAAGGCACTAGTGATATAGCTAAACAAGCTATAGAGAAATTATTCGAAAAAACTAATACTTCACCTGATGAGATTGAATTTTTGCTGTGTGCTACTGTAACTCCTGATCATCAATTCCCCGCTACCGCTAACATCATAGCTGATAAAGTAGGAATAAAAAATGCTTTTCATTTCGATATGAATGCAGGATGTAGCAGTTTCCTTTATGCTTTAGCAATGGCTAGGGCATATATAGAAGCTGGACATGCTAAAAAAATATTACTCGTTGGAGCTGATAAAATGTCTTCTATTACAGATTATACTGATAGAACAACGTGCCCAATTTTTGGTGATGGAGCAGGAGCAGTTTTGGTAGAAGCCTATGATGGCGATGATTTAGGTATAATAGATATGAAACTTCAATCTGATGGCATAGGTAGATATCATTTATATCAAAAAGCCGGTGGTAGTGTATGGCCAGCTTCTATAGAAACTGTTAAAAATAGAGAACATTTTATTTATCAGGAAGGACAAGCTGTCTTCAAATGGGCTGTTTCTAAAATGGCTGATGTATCTGTAGAGATAATGCAAAGAAATAATTTAACTAATGAAACTATCAATTGGTTAGTGCCTCATCAAGCTAATATTCGTATCATTGAGGCTGTAGCTCATAGAATGAAATTACCCAAAGAAAAAGTAATGATCAATATAG
>JASEGF010000208.1:1807-3531 GCA_030017935.1 Bacteroidales bacterium
CAATATAGAGCGTTATGGTAATACTACTTCTGCTACACTACCTCTATGTTTGATGGATTATGAACATTTACTAAAAAAAGGCGATAATATTATTTTAGCTACTTTCGGTGCAGGATTTACATGGGGAGCTATGTACCTTAAATGGGCTTATGACGGCGATAAATTTGTTAAATAATAATTTTTAGGGTTGTTAGCTCAGCTGGTTTAGAGCGCATGCTTCACACGCATGAGGTCAGCAGTTCGAATCTGCTACGACCCATTATTTTTTGATAATTACTAGTTCTACTCTTCGATTTTTTTGCCTCCCTTCAATGGTTTTATTGGTATTAATTGGCATTCTATCACCATAACCTATATATTGCATCCTGGCTGGAGATATCCCTGATTCATAAAAAAATTTATATACTGATTTGGCTCTCTCAGTGCTTAACCATTGATTATAAAAACTACTACCAATATTATCTGTATGCCCATTTATTATAAATTCTATCTGATTATTATTTTTTAAATATGTAACTATGCTATCGAGGGTAGCAAATGATTTTGATGATAATCGATAACTATCAAAATCGAAATAAATATTTTCTAATATAAATGGTTTATTTAATGGAAATGTATCTAATTTGTTCATTATATTTGAATAGTTTAATTGCGATACTTCTGGAAATAATACTATTTGTGTACAAATAGTATTTATATGATTGTTTGTTGTATCTGAGATTTCATATAGCTGCACATCGTCTATATAGTAATAAGCATAATAATCCATTTCATTTTGTGGTTCACCATTTCTCAAAACTTTAGTCCTTTGAGAGTTAAAAGGTATGTAATTACCAATAGTTAAAAATTTTTCTGTACCACTAGCAACGAAATATCCGATGAATTCATTCCATTCACTATTATCTATAATTTTAGTATTATCTAAATATATTTGAGGCTCGAAATATTTATATTCTTCGAACTCATTAAATTTTGGTAAAGATGCTGAAAAATATACTCCCAGTCCATTACTTGCTATTCCTGAATTTGGTGCTAATTTATAAAAAAATTTAATCAAATAATAATGATTTCTCACTAATGAAGGGAAAATCTCAGTAGCTATATGCTCTACATATCCTGTATTGTACTGATAATAATTGCTGTCTACCCTCAATATCATTCCTATATAACCATTACCAGAACGTGGTTCTGAACAGCCGGCGAAATTACAAGGTATGCCTACATCACTATCGCTTGAGCACCTATGAAAAAAATCTGGAGTAGATCTATTGATAAAATACCAATGTGGTAATAAAATTTTATTTGTATCTGTCCGTAAATATTTAGTATGCATATGAGGACATCGTGCTATTTTTTCAAAATCACCATTTTGTAAAAGATTGTTTTGTCCAAATAAAAAAATGTTAAACATCAAGCAAATCGATATGAATACTTTCTTCATTAAAATATAGTGATTACAATTATTTTTAAACAAATTTAAAACAATTTTTAATAAAAATTTGTTGTTTTTCATTTTTTTGAAATTAGTAAAAATAATTAATGTTAGTTGCTAATAGATTTTAAAAATAGTTTACTGAATAAAATAAATGTTAGGGATAATAATTTTTTTGTATTTAAAGGGATAGAGGGTGGGGGAGAGGTTTTATATCATTTTTAAAAATTTTAAAAAATTTATATGCTTATATTTTTAAAATATATTATCTTTGTAACAAAATTTTTTAAAT
>JASEGF010000209.1 GCA_030017935.1 Bacteroidales bacterium
CTATATTGATGTTTATAGCAAATTTTTCTATGGTTTCTAATCTACTTTTTAATGTAGGTACCTTTATGAATGAGAGATTTGTATTTTCTGCATCAGCTGGATTCACATTAGTAGTGGGTTGGTTATTTGCAAAATGGAGAGAGAGAAGTCCCAATTGGGCTATGTATGTTTTGATAACAATTTTAGCTTTGTATGGAGTCAAAACAGTAAGTAGAAGTTTTGCATGGAAAGACAATTTGACTTTATTCACTACGGATGCTAAAACATCTAGGAATAGCTCAAGAGTAAATGCAGCTGTTGCTGAAACATTAGTAACTGTTGCAGAAAAAACTAGTGATCCTATACAAAAACAAAAATTATTAGAAGACGCTCTATTTTACATTAATAGAACTAAATATATAGACTCCTCATATTATGCGATATGCGATATCAGTGGGAGAATTTATTTTGCAATGAAAAATTATGAAATGGCACTAGAGAGTTATATTGATTGTCTTAATAAAAATGACAATCAAATTACCTATAATAATATCTATGCTGTTGGTGTAAATGCTTTTAATGATACAGCAGTACATGTGGCTCATAAAGCATTTAAGTTTTTGACAGAGAAATTTCCTGATAATGCAGATTATCTGTACCATTTATCTTTATCATATAGATATATGGAACAATTTGATTCAGCTATAATAGCATTAGAAAAAGTTATTAATATTGATAGTTGCCATTCAGCAGCATTTAATCAACTTGGTGAAATTTATAGCAGATTTTTGGGAAATTTCTATTCTGGAGAAAATTACTTTAAGCAGGCACTTAAATGTGATTCTACTAATTCCATTGCATTAGAAAATTTAGGAGTTTTGTATGGTATAGCTCGTAGGCCAGCAGATGCTTTGTATTATTTCAAAAAGGCGTATAAACTAAAACCTGATGATAAAAATTTAATGAAAAATATTGGTTTTGCTTTTCAAAATCTTGGAATGTTAGATAGTGCTAAATATTATTTAGAAAAAGCAAAATAATCTAATAAACAGAGCATCATTTAGAAATAATATTTACTAAATCATTTGCTAATTTTTGATAACTAAAATTATTAATGACATAATTTTTGCCATTGTCACCAAGTTTTTTGCGCATTTCAGAACTCATATTATATAATTCTATAATTCCTTGAGCAATAGCTTTGGGATCTTCAGCTGGGACAGTGATACCACAATTTGCAATTTTTATCAAATCATTTTCTCCATTAAAAGAGTGCAAAATAGGTTTGCCACTATACATATAATCAAAAATTTTATTAGCAGAAATGCCATATTTATAAATATTGATATTTCTCCAACCTATATAGCAAACATCGAATAATTGTAATAAAGATTGTATCTGCTTTTTAGGCATTGAGTCTAGGAAAATTATTTTATCATTTTTATAATTATTAATAAGTTTTGATTTTTCTTGTCCATCCCCGACAATTACAAATATAATATCATCATTATCAATATATTTGCTTGCTTCCAAAAACACATCAATTGCATTGGCTGCACCTATAGTACCTGTATAACCAATGATGAATTTGTCATTAGGTATTTTATTTCTGATATCATTATTTAATGGTTCTATGTCTTGTAATTCTTCCAGATCTATGCCATTACTTATCCAATAGAATTGTCTATTTATTTTATTTTCGTCTAAATATTGTTGATAATTAAAAAGATTAGAAATAATATAATCAGCTTTTTTTAGAGCAAAAATCTCTAATTTTTTCAGAAATCTTATGAAAGGATGTTTGGGACTATAACCGCCGATTTCTACTAATGTTTGAGGCCATATATCTTTAACTTCAAAAACAAATTTAGCTTTATAATATTTAGATAATAACCAGGCTGGGTAAACAGGTGTAGTAGCCATAGGAGAAACTATTATAACATCTGGTTTAGACAATCTAAAAGGGAGAAAAAAAAGTTTAAAGCTAAATATAAACCATTTCAATACTCGTTTTTTAGAATGGGCATTACCATAGTTTAAAGTTTTAAGCCACAAATAATCTATGCCATCAATAATTTCTTTTCCAGGATTAGGATAATTATTAAATAAATGAGAATAAGTAGCACTAATGATAGTAACTTTATAACCGAGTTTAATTAATTCTCTTGCTAAATAGTAATGTCTAAATTCCATTCCATAATATGGACTTCCTGCATATTCATTAATTATCCATATATGTTGAGGCATTTATAATATAATAAAGAAATTATTCTTCATCTTTAGCTTGCTCTTCATAAGCTTTTAATAAAGTCTCTTGCACATTAGCTGGTACCTGCTGGTATTCGATAAATTTCATAGTGAAAGTAGCTTTACCAGAAGTAAGAGAGCTAAGTGTAGTAGAATAGCGATTAAGTTCAGCTAAAGGAACTCTAGCCTTTATTTTTTGATAATTACCTTCTGCTTCCATTCCAAGAATGATACCACGCCTATTTTGAAGATCTGTCATAACATCGCCCATTCTATCTGAAGGTACTAAAACTTCAATTTCATAAATAGGTTCTAGAATTTTAGGACCTGCATTTTTGAAAGCTTCTTTGAAAGCATTACGTCCTGCGATTTTAAAAGAAATTTCGTTACTATCTACAGGATGCATCTTGCCATCATATACATAAACGACAATATCTCGTGCATAACTACCAGTAAGTGGACCCTCTTCCATTTTTTCCATTATACCTTTTAATATAGCTGGCATAAATCTAGCATCTATTGCACCACCAACAATACAATTATTATAAATAAGTTTACCACCCCATGGCAAATCATATTCTTCTGTACCACGAACTGGAAACTCTACATTAAAAGACATCCCCTCACGATATGGCTCTATCATCAAATAAACTTCACCAAATTGTCCAGCACCACCAGATTGTTTTTTATGTCTATATGAAGCTTTGGCGGCTTTAGTGATAGTTTCTCTATAAGGTATTTTAGTATCCAGAAAATCAATAGGAATTTTCTCTACAGTTTCTATTTGCCACTTAGCAGCTAAAGCATGCATCTCTCCTTGTGTACTAAGGATAATTTGTTTCAATTCTTTAGAATATTCTACTAATAAAGTAGGATCCATACGATGTAATTCTTGAAGGATACTACCCAATTTTTCATCATCAGAAGTATTTTTAGCCTTAATAGCAACTCTAAATTTAGGTTCAGGATATTCAATAGGCTCTACTATATCGTTAGTATTTTTAGTAGAAGTTAAAGTATCATTTGTAGAAGTATATTTTAGTTTTACCGTAGCTACAATATCACCTGCAACTGCTTGAGATACTTTTTCTCTATTTTTACCATTTACTACTAAAAGTTGATTAATTCTTTCTTTTTGGGTATTAATAGCATTTACTACGTCCATACCTTCAGAGATAGTACCAGAATAAACTTTAATAAAGCTAAGCTCACCGAGATGTGGCTCAATAGTTGTTTTAAAAACAAAAGCAA
>JASEGF010000020.1 GCA_030017935.1 Bacteroidales bacterium
GTACCCGTGGTAACTCTGAATTGTCTTCCACAGTTTTTGCATCGGTAGTTTTGTACTCCACTTTGCAAACCATTTTTAATTACATGACTGCTATTACATTCTGGACACAATAGGCCTGTAGACATAGCTTTAATTTCTTGATAATCGACGACATCTTTGCCTTCTTCAATCAACTCATTATAGAGATTGTCGTAGAATTCACGTGTACCTTCTTTAGTAAGAGCAAAGATTTTTGTGGGATTTTCAAATATTTTCTTCATATGTACAAAATTTTTGCAAATTTACAAATGATTTTTAATTATAAAACTTGATAATCTATAAAATATTTTTTTTAAGCTACCCTCTCCAAAAACATTATTGTATATACACCCTCTCCAAATAAGTAATTTTAATGAAAGATATCCTTTTAGTTCTAGATAATTCTAGTAAAGATGTACCTACACCAACTAATAAAAAATCAAAATTATTTTGATTAGTTACTTTCACTATTTCAGCTTCTACATTATCTGCCATTTTATATATTGTTTATATTGATAGGTTGTGTTACTGAGCTTCTTTTATTAGTGATTTAAAACTTTCATTAGCAAATTGATCATTATAAATAGGGATAGTGTATGTAATAGGTGTAATATGAAGTATGCTGATAGATAACAAATTTTTTCAATGTAATAGGATAATTATTGATATTAAAATATTTAGATAAAAATTTTAAAATATTAATTTTTATTTCAAAATTTTGATTTATTTTTGCAATTCATAAATTTTATAAAAAAGAATAATATTATGCGTTTAAAAGGTACTATTTGGTTTTTTGTAATCCTTTTTGTATTGGCCTCTGTATTTTCTTTGTCATTCACTCTTTGTACTAGAAGGGTAGAAAACAAAGCTCAGGATTATGCTTATTCAGAAGCAACTTACAGATTAGCTGAAAAATTAGCTAATGGCGATTCTATCAAAAAAATGATGTTAGTAGATTCCATTGCTAGAGAGCGTCAAAGTCAATATTTAGACTCAATGATGGATGTTACTGTTTACAATTTGCTAGTAAAAAAATATACTTATGCTGATTGTAAACAAAAAGAGCTTCAGCTAGGTCTAGACCTTAAAGGTGGTATGAACCTTACTATTGAGGTCGATGATGCTGCTATTATAAAAGCTTTAGCAGCTAAAAAGAACGATCCCAAAATAGATCAGGCACTTAATAATGCTCAGCAAAGAAGAATTGCTAGTAACGCTTCTTTTGTAGATATATTCGTAGATGAACTTAAAAAAATCGATCCTAATCAACCATTAGTGTCTTATTTTTTATCTCGTGAAACTAGTGATATCTTAAATGTAAACTCTACTGATCAAGATGTAATTAATTATTTAAAAACTGAAATTGAGTCCGCTTTTGATAATACTTTTATAGTTATTCGTAAGCGTATTGATAAATTTGGTGTTACTCAACCAAATATACAAAAATTAGTTGGTCAAAGTCGTATATTAATTGAATTACCAGGTGTAGATAATCCTAATCGTGTTAGAAGTATTCTACAAACTACTGCTAAACTAGAATTTTGGGAGACATGGAACCTAACTGAAATAGCACCAAGATTAGAACAGGCTAATAAAAGATTAGCTCAAATATTAAAAACTACTGATTCACTTAGTTTAATTGGTGATTTATCAACTATTAATGATACAATAAAAGATAGTACTAAATTAGCAAACCAAAGAACTGATACTAGTAAATTAGTACAACAATTACAATCTTTAGACAATAAACCTTTAGGTGATACTACAACTGAAAATGTTGAACTAGAACAATTCAAAAAAGAGAATCCTTTATTTGCTTATTTGAATATTAATGTTAGAAGGGAAGGGAATCAACAATTCTATGGTGAAGGGCCACTAATAGGTTATGCTTATTCTAGAGATACTGCAAAAATTAATGAATATTTACGGTTGACACAAGATCTATTTAGAGATGTGAAATTCGTATGGAGTGCTAAACCGATAGCTGATACTAGAAATGTATATGAATTGGTAGCTTTAAAGGTAAATCCTTTAACTAATAAAGCTCCATTAGAAGGTGATGTCATCGTGAGTGCTCGCCAAGATGTAGATCAGTATGGTAATGTGATTGTGGATATGCAGATGAATTCTGAGGGTGCAAAGGTTTGGAAAGATTTAACTTCAAAAAACCTTGGACGTAGTATAGCTATAGTATTGGATAATTTGGTTTATTCATACCCTGTTGTACAATCTGAGATACCTAATGGTAGATCTCAAATTTCAGGTAATTTTACTGTAGAAGAGGCACAGGACTTGGCCACAGTACTTAATGCAGGTAAATTGCCTGCTCCAGCACGTATCGTTGAAGAGAATATTGTGGGACCTTCTTTGGGTTCTGAGGCTATTCATTCTAGTATAATTGCTTTTATAGTTGCTTTTGTATTAGTACTTATCTATATGATTGCTTTCTATGGTACAGCAGGTATAGGTGCTTGTATAGCATTAATAATTAATATGTTGATAATATTTGGCGTTTTAACATCTATAGGTGCTACTTTGACTCTATCTGGTATTGCTGGTATAGTTTTATCTCTTGGTATGGCTGTAGACGCGAATGTGATTATCAATGAGCGTATTAAAGAAGAATTAAATGCTGGTAAAGGCTTGAGGATGGCTATAAAAGATGGTTATAAAAATTCTTATTCCGCTATCATAGATGGTAACGTAACTACTATAATTGCAGGTGTTATCTTATTAATATTCGGAATGGGACCAGTGCAAGGATTCGCTACTACCTTAGTTATAGGTATTCTCTCTTCTATGTTTACTGCTATTTTTGTTACTAGACTTTTTATAGAAATACTTCTCGATAAAGGTAAAAATATTTCTTTCTATCGTAAATTTTCTCAAAATTTCCTTGCAAATACTAAAATTGATTTTATTGGTAAATACAAAATTTTCTTTGCTATTTCTGGTATACTATTTTTGACGTTTATTATTTCACTTTCTACTAGAGGCTTACAATTTGGAATAGATTATACTGGTGGTCGTACTTATGTAGTTAGATTTGATCAGTCTGTTAAAGCTACTGATGTGCAATCAGCATTATTTAATGTATTAAATGAAACTCCAGAAGTGAAAATTTATGGTAATAGTAATCAAGTTCGTATCGTTACTAAATATTTATTAAATGATACTTCAAAAACTGCTGGCTTGAATGTAGAAACAGCAATTTATGATGGTGTAAAAGGATTTTATAAAGGACCTATTTCTTTTGAAGAATTTTCTACTGATAATCCTAATAAAGTTTTAGGTATTGTGAGTTCTCAAAATGTAGGACCTGCTGTAGCTAGAGATATACAACGCTCTGCCATTATTTCTATTATTTTAGCTTTAATTGCTATGTTCATCTATATTTTTATCAGATTTAAAAAATGGCAATATGGTCTAGGAGCTACTGCGGCATTATTCCATGATGCTTTTATAGTTGTAGGCATCTTCAGTTTGTTTTATGGAATATTACCTTTCAATTTGGAAATAGATCAAAATTTCTTAGCAGCTATTTTAACTTTAGTTGGTTATTCTATTAATGATACTGTTGTAATCTTTGATAGAATACGTGAATATAATACCTTGTATCCAAAACGTTCATTAAAGCAAAATATGAATGATGCTATCAATGCTACTCTGTCTCGTACTGTTAATACCACAGGTACAGTATTAGTGGTATTACTTGCAATATTTATTTTGGGTAGTGAGGTTATCCAAGGCTTTACTTTTGCTATGATCATTGGTGTAATAGCTGGTGTGTATTCCACTGTTTTCATCGCTTCTACTATAGCTTGGTTTATTTTAGAAGGTAAAAAAGCTAATAAAATAAAAGTTAAATAAGTTTTTTTAAAATTTATTTTAATATTTTCTTTAGAGAATTTGGATAATCTATAATATTATGAAGAATATTATATCTTGGGCTCTGTATCAGGCTGATACTATATGGTTGGATCCTGATGCTAATCTTTGGAAAATTGAACTTGCTATACAAAGATCTATTAAATCAGATATTGATATTCTGGTTTGTCCAGAAGTTTGTACTACTGCATATGCTACTAAAAATCCACAATATGCTCAACGTATGAATAGTCCAATGATTAATAAATTAACATTTTTAGCTAATAATTATGATATTGCTATCTGTGGTAGCTTTATGATTAATGAAAATGATAAAATATATAATAGATTTCTTTTTTTTACTCCTGATGGCGTAGTTCATAAATATGATAAAGCTCATCTATTCTCATTGGCAGAAGAAAATATCTATTTTACTAAAGGAAAAGAAATAGTAACTATCCCATATCTAGGATGGAATATTAGACCATATATTTGCTATGATATTCGTTTCCCAGTTTTTAATAGGAATAGAATTAATAATGGTAGTTTTGATTATGATGTATTAGTTTATGTATCTAATTGGCCTACTAAAAGATATAATCATTGGAAACATTTATTAATAGCTAGAGCAATAGAAAATCAAGCATATGTAATTGGTGTAAATCGTGTGGGTACTGATGGTAACGGATTCGAATATATGGGAGGCACTATGTGTATCGATCCTGCTGGAAATATTATTTTAGAAGGCACGCAAGATGAAAATGTTTACATTGTAAAAACAAACTATGATAATTTAGTTAAAATTCGACAAAAATTGCCATTTTCAAAAGATTGGGATGATTTTGAGATAAAATGATTTTATAAATTAATACAATGGATAGATTACAATTGGAAGAAATCATAAAGTGGTCATTAATAGAGGATATAGGTGATGGAGACCACACTTCACTGGCTATAATAGATTCGCAAGCTGTGGGTAATACATCTCTATATGTGAAAGAAAACGGCGTCATTGCTGGTATTTCTTTCGCTAGGCAACTTATTCACTATTATGATCCTACCATTTCTATTAATCTTTTAAAAACTGATGGAGACGTCGTTGTCCCAGGAGATATTGTTTTTAATCTATATGGGAAACAACAGTCTATGCTAGCATTAGAAAGGGTACTACTTAATTTTATGCAAAGAATGTCTGGTATAGCTACTACTACTCGTAAAATGGTAGATAAAATATCTCACACTAAAGCCAAACTTTTAGATACACGAAAAACTACACCACTATTGAGGGAATTAGAAAAAGAGGCTGTTAGATTAGGTGGTGGATTTAATCATCGCTTTGGATTATATGATATGATTTTGATAAAAGATAATCATATAGACTTCGCTGGTGGAGTATCTCAAGCTATTACTAGAGTAGAAAAATATTTAATAGACAAAAAATTGAATATCCCTATCGAAGTAGAAGCTCGCAACATCGAAAACGTTAAAGAAATATTACAATTTGATTCAGTATTTCGTATAATGTTGGATAATTTCAATATAAATGATATCAAAACTGCTGTAACCATTGTAAATGGTAAAAAAGAAATAGAAGTTAGTGGTGGTATTAATTTAAATAATATTAAAGATTATGCAGAGACAGGCGTAGATTATATTTCTAGTGGTTATATGACACATCATTATGCTAGTCTAGATCTTAGTCTTAAAGTTACAAAAACTAATTAATGATTTTATAAAGTTTTAAAATTATTTATGAAATCTTATTGTGATATTTTAGATACCTCCTCATTATTTTTACTAGCACGATAGATATTTGTCAGTTCATTATAAGAATTTAGTAAAACTTTTTCAATATTTTTTGTTAAATATTTAGTATCTGCTTTAAAATCATTTACTAAGATTACAAAAGCAAAACTGTCCATAGAGTCGGGAATATCGAAATATCCTGCAAAGCCACGTGTATAACGCAAATAACCACTTTTGGCTCTTAAATTATTTTCTAATGGAGTATTTTTTAAAAACTTTTTTAAGGTTCCATTGACACCAGCTATAGCTAAAGCATTGTTTAAATCATCATACCAGCTTGCATTACGAGTAGATATCAATGTAGTTAGCAATGCATCAGCTGTTAATAAATTTTTTCTACTAAGGCCACTACCATCATATATTTTAATCTCTGTAGTATCTGCTCCATATTTATAAAGCATTTTTTTAGCCAAGGTCTCATAAGATTTGTATGAGCCGTCACCATATGTTTTAGATATTGCCTTAGATAGAGCCTCTGCTCCTACATTATAACTATTTCTAATTGTAAAAGCAATCACGCTATCTAATGGCATAGATTCATAATTTAATATTAAATATTTATTATCATAAATCACAGTGTCATTGTATGTGGTAATGAGATTACCGTTCACAAAGATTCCATTGCTAGAAAGTGATTGTTTGGTTTTCCAAGCAAAGCCATAAGCAGGATCTGGGCTAGAAGCTTTCACAAACATGGTATCTCCATTACCTTTGGGAATAGTACCAGAGAAAATATAAGATTTATCTAATGGTCTGCCGATCACATTAGTATAATTACCATAATTTCTATTAGCTATTTTTATTTTGTTTTGATAAGTAACATGAGGAAACTCTGGAATAGTAAATAATATTTTAGCTGTTTTGCCGTAGTAGGGCGTTAATTTATACCCTATTTTCCATACATTACCATTATATATCAATGATGAAGCTCCAGCACCATAATAATTGCCTAAATCTTCATAAGCATAAGTAGCAGGAACAATATCACTACCCCAATAGCTGGCATCTGCTATAATATTGCCTTGTATAGTATCTATACCCATTGCTTTTAAAATATAAACTAAAGAATCAAAAAAATTATTCTTATCAGGAAAATCCTCGCCAATGAGTGGATCACCAGTGCCATATATATAAATATTGCCATTCCAGATATTATCAATTTGTTCACCACTCAGATAAGCATAAGTATTAAATTTGTAATCATCACCAAGATAGTAATATGCAGAGACAGCAGTTATCAATTTATTAACAGAAGCTGGTATTAATGGCTTAAGGGAATTGACCGATAATATAGTTTCCTGTTTTTTGAAACTATACAATGCAAACGAAAATGAATTTTCATTTACTCGAGGATCATTGCGCAGTGGAGATAATATTAATGAATTATCTAAAGATTGTGCGGATAAAATTAAAATATTGAAGCTAAATAATAATAAGATTATTCTTTTCATAATTATTCTTTTCTATTTATCTTTTTGATAACAAATTGAACCCACGGATCTTTTATAGGATTATTAAAATTAGGTTGAGCCCATGACAATGGGAAATCTATATCTATGGGCTCACGGTTATACTCTGGAAATTGCGTAAATTCTAATAAACTAAGCGAAAAAGAAATTTTTGAATTAGGTAAATATATTCTTTGACTTTGCCCGAAAGTGCCTTTTTTTGTGCCACCAGGTGGTAACCCTACTAAAAAAGTGTTTGGTCTATGAGATAAAAGGTTAGCTGCTAGAGCAGCAGCAGATATACTCCCGCCATCAGTCAAAACATAGATATTGCCATCGAAATGTTTTTTATGTGGTTTAGTTGCTTTTCTCTCTTCATATAATACAGGACCATTATAGCCAGCTTTTAGCAACCTCATTTCTTTATTATTAATAGAATTCAAAGTTAAAAAGAAATTGTACCATTCTCGTTGAGTTTGACCGTTATTCAAAAGTATTTTATCTGTCCATTTACTAGGGTGGACTCTATAATTTTTGACAAAAATAAAAGGTTCAGTCATAAAATATTTCAAGAAATCCTCAGCTACACTTACATATCCACCTAGGTTACCACGCAAATCAATGATTAAATTCTCAATTTTGTATTTCCTCAAATTAGATAAAACTATTGGCATTAGCTGAGAAGGTGTATTGTAAGAATTATTTAGAAAATCGGAAACGTATAAATAAGCAGTATTTATTTCTGGATAAATAGCAAACTTATAAGGATTATTTAAATCTGTTAGATAAGGCGAGAAAAAAGATTGTGAACTTTCCTGGTCACGCATAGAAATACCATCTATACTGTATTTGAAAGTATCATTTGACATTTCATTGAGTAATATGCAAGAATTAAAATTTTTTACTTCATAGACTATAGGGAAATAATAATAAAATAATAAGGAAGCATTATTGTCTTTTGTGGCCTTCAGTCCAATATCTGCATTACATAAATCAGATAATGTATTATAAATCTCTGTAGCATCAATATTATTTATAGATAAAATACGAGTGTTTACAAAAAAGGAGTCTCTAGCTATATCTTTTAATAAATAAATTTTACCATTATCGAAAGCGACTACTCCACCAAAAAATTTAGGCAGAACCTTTTGGTAAGCATAATAATCTAAATTTAACGTTAGATGCGAATCATCAATTTTAGAAAAAATAGTAACTAATCTAATAAAGAACTCATCAATGCTAATACTATCATCAATAGATAAAAAAATATTAGAAAAAGCATTTTTTAAATATATGGAGTCTGATACTTCATTAATATTAGGATGAGATTTAGTAAGATATTGGTATAAAGTTGATAAATCTGTGTATGCCTCATGTTTAGATAATTTTACATTATCATAAGTTTGAGCTGTTAAATTAAAATTTATAAAAATATAGATAAAAAAAATTATTCTAAGAATTATTTTCATTCTTTTTTTGCAAATATAATAAAATTACAATATTTAATGAAGATATTAATAATTAATTTTTTCAAAATTACTTAATATTTCATCAATAGCCATATCAATATTATCTTTCTCAACTAGTACATACAAGATATCACCTGGTAGGATAATAGTTTGCCCAGATGATTATTCACAAAACGCTCCATTCCCCCTGACCTTTAGGTCAGATTCATTACAAATAAAATTTTTTATCTTTGTATTAAAATAAAAGTCTAAACAACCTTGTGAAAATTGACAAATACAAATTTTAAATATTATGGGAAACAAAATTTTTCTTTCAGTAAAATTATCGTTAATCTTACTTTCAACTTTTTGTTTTTTAACTTTACAAACTTCCAACTGCTATGCTCAGGAAGTAACTATAAAACTTCATATTCGTGGTGTTGCCGAAAGTAAAGTAAGCCTGATGCCTTTATACGGAGCAAATGCCTATAAAATAATTTTGGAAAAATCGGGTATTAAAAATGGCGAAACAGACAGTATTATTATTTCAAATATTAATTTACCCGGTGCATTTGTATTACGTTTTGATTACAAAGAAAAAGAAACTAGCAGTCCTTATCCTTGCGAAAAGTACATTATTATTAATGATCAGGATTTAGAATTATGGGTAAATCCTATGTATTGTAATAATAATGACAGTACCTATTTTCAAAAAGATGAAAAAGAAAATACTGTGTTTGCCTACTTTAACAAAGAAAACAACAAACAAAAGGAAAAATTAGGTTTGTTGCAAAACTTTTTGCTCAATTATGACGATATACAATCAGAGTTTTATCAGCAAGGAATTGAAGAATATGAAAAAAGACGCAATAATTATAATCAATGGCTTAAAGAACAAACAACCAAATATAATGACTTGTTTGTGAGTCATACATTTCAGTTTCATTATGTGCCACAAATTGATTTTAAAGGTGACGAATCCGCCCGAATGCAAATTGTATTATCGCATTATTTTGATGGGATAGATTTTAATGATACTTTTTTACTTCATACACAGGAGCTAACCAATTTTATTACCACCTATGTAAATATGTATGCTTCTATTGCCAAAACACAACAAGAATTAGATTCATTATATCCGATTATTGGAAAAACAGCTATAGAAAAAGCTCGTCTCGGCAATCCGAAAGTGTATGGCTGGATGGTTGACTATTTTTACAAAGGATATGAAAGTATAAATATGCCTGCCGGTATAGAAATGTTAGAGACATATCTTAATGATCCTAATTGCCTAACAACGAAAAGACAAGCGATAGAAAAACGACTTGCAGGTATGAAAACACTAACAGTAGGTACTATAGCACCAGATTTTACGATTAAAGATAATGATGGCAAAGACGTTCTGTTTAGTAAATACAAAACCAATAGTAAATACAAATTACTTCTTTTCTATAGTGCAGATTGTGGACATTGTAAAGAACTTGTTAATCAACTTTACAATTGGTGGAATCATTCAGATAATCAACAACTCATAGAAGTTTTTGCTCTTAGTCTTGATGAGACTGAAACTGAAATTGCTGTTTGGGAAAATACCATAAGTCAACTGCAAGGATGGAAGCATAAAAGATGTGAAGGGGGAATAAATAGCTCAGAAGCCAATGCTTATTTTATACTTTCAGTTCCTGTAATGTTTTTGGTGGACACTAAAACAAATAAAATTAGTGCAACGCCTGAAAATATAGATGAGATCTTGCAGTTTTTAACAGACAATCCATAAACTAATGTCTCAATTTCGATGATTATCCCAAAAACTAATCAACTCTATCCCCTATCACTAATCACTAATTACTAATCAACTTATAAACATTTATCTTTAATTTGTGCTCATTTGTGTGCATCTGTGGACTAACTTATAACTAATATCCTCTCCCCGTCACCCCGTCACCCCGTCTCCTCATCACTAATCACTAATCACCTATCACCACTTCTCCCAGTCTCCCAGACTTACCATCAACTCCTCAACTAATTAAACTCATTAACTTTATAAAAATCGCTATGTATTGAAAAAAATTATTTTTATTTCAAAAAAAATAATATACTTTTGTATATATAACTATAAAAAATTAAATTATTATGATAAAAATTAAATATTTGGTGTTAATCATAAGCTCTATAATATTGATAAATGTACAAATGTATGCACAAAATGTAGGTATCAATGTAGATGGCAGCATGCCAGATAACTCTGCCATGCTAGATATCAAATCTACTACTGGTGGACTCCTCATTCCACGTATGACTACTACCCAGCGTGATGCTATATCTAATCCTGCGCAGTCATTATTGATTTTTAATACAACTACAACTTGTTTTGAGACTTTCGTTAATGGTCAATGGAAACCCCTTTGGTGTGACCCATGTTCCTTTTTTAATATTACTGTTTCTACGAACTTTGATACAATATGTGAAGGAGATAGCGCAATATTATCTGCTAGTAGTGCTAATAGTTATTTATGGAGTACTGGTGATACCAATAATTTTATTTTAGTTTCGCCATCAGCTACTAGCATTTATTATGTTTCTGGTACTAATAATGGGTGTATAGATGAGGATAGTATACAAATTTATGTTAATACATTACCATCACAACCATCAAATATTAATGGACCTACAGTTTTATGTAATTCTTACTCTATTATTTCAACAGAAGAATTTAATTCTGACGTACTTGTTCATGGTACGTCTGCACCTACTACTGTTTGGTTTGCTCCTTCTTATTATACACCTATAAGTTATAATTCTATTAATGGGTGTCCTCCTGGAAGTATAGGTTATTCTGGTAGTTGGAATAACTATTGGGGTAATTTCGTTCGTCTTCCTGAGCTTAATTGCAATAGTTTGGACACTATAAGTCTATCTTTTGATGTATCTCATTCTTATTTTGATACACATCCAAATGACTGGTGCAGGTTTTATGTATGGGCTGACAATGCTTACAAACATAATGTTATTTCTGTAAAAATTAATAATGTTGACCATACATATGATGCTGGAGTTAATGGTAAAGGGTTTAAATTTTCTGAAGCACGTTCCTGTGCTCATGTAGAAGTTTTATTTGATATTTCAAGTATTACAAATAAATCAAATATCTTATTTTATATTGAACCTTCTTGTGGATATAATGATTCCAAAACTTTTCATGTTTGGTTTGATAATATAAGCATTAGTTCATATACAGAAAATAATAGTACAGTATATAGTGTCACAGACGAAGGTTTCATATATAATTGGTCTGTACCAACTGGTTGGATAATTAATAGCGGACAAAATACAAATGTTATCAATGTAACAGCTAATAATAATAGCGGTTTTGTAACTGTAACTCCTTCTAATGATTGTGGCAATGGTCCATCATCAACTATTTATATTGAAATTTGTCCTTAAACAATTATTTCTTATTTTCGTTAATATTAGTCCTTTATTTTTTATTTTAAGTTTATACTTGTAATTTTGTAAAAATTTACTATTATGACTAATTTAAGTGTTAATATTAATAAAATAGCTACAATTCGTAATGCACGCGGTGGTAATATACCAGACGTTACTCTAGCTGCTATCAACGTACAACGCTTCGGCGCTCATGGTGTAACTGTACATCCTAGACCAGATGAACGACACATCAAATATAGTGATGTATATTCTATCAAGCAAAATATATCCATTGAATTTAATATTGAAGGATACCCTAATGATAGATTTCTTAATTTAGTAAATGATGTGAAGCCAACACAGGTAACACTGGTACCAGATCCTCCTGATGCTCTTACTAGTAATGCGGGATGGGACACTTTTAAATATTTCGATTTTCTCTCAAAAGTCATCTATGATTTGAAAAAGTCAGGTATAAGAA
The DNA here is from genome assembly GCA_030017935.1 of Bacteroidales bacterium. Lineage (GTDB taxonomy): Bacteria > Bacteroidota > Bacteroidia > Bacteroidales > DTU049 > DTU049. The sequence continues at coordinate 12,498 of JASEGF010000020.1, forward strand.
CTTCTATTTTTGTAGATACTGATATAGATAACATTAAAAATGCTGCTAAAACAGGTACTGATAGAATAGAGCTTTATACTGAGCCCTATGCTAAGTATTATGATGTGGATAGAGATGAGGCTATTAAGCCCTTTATAAATGCCGCAAATGCAGCGGTAGAAGTGGGGCTTGGCGTCAATGCTGGACATGATCTAAATCTGGAAAATTTGAAATTTTTTTCACAAAATGTACCTAATTTACTTGAAGTTAGTATAGGCCACGCTCTCATTAGTGATGCTCTATATTTCGGACTTGAAAATACAATTCAAATGTATTTTAATGAACTCGGTTATTGATTTCTATTTACATCAATGGATTATTTAAATTAGAAAAATGCCAAATTCTTTCGAAAGCAACAATAGTCCTTTGCTTAGTTATAAATATATCAAAGCAAAAACTGATAGTAATAAATATTTATTGATTCTACATGGATTATTAGGTTGTGCAGATAATTGGTTACCCCAAGGGCAAATTTTTGCAGAATATTATAATGTAGTAATACCAGATTTAAGAAATCACGGTAATTCTTTTCATAATGATGCTATGACTTATGGGGATATGGCTGATGATATCTTACGGTTACTTAATTATTTACATCTCGAGCAAATATCTATAATAGGTCATAGCATGGGTGGTAAATTAGCAATGTTAATTGCACTTAATTATCAAGATATTGTGGACAAGTTAATTATAATTGATATTGCGCCAGATAGATACATTACCGATGCGAATTATAAATTACTAAATATTTTGAAATCTATTCCAATGAATGAATTTAAAAGTCGTGATGAAATCAAAATCTACATAAAAGATAAAGTACCAAATTTCAGAGAAGTGGATTTAGTAATGAAAAATATTAAATTAAATAGTCAAAGAAAATATGAATGGAAAATCAATTTAGAAGCTTTAATAAAAAATATAAATCTATTAGCAGACTTTCCTACTTTATATAAAAAATTTACTAACCCAGTCCTTTTCCTACGTGGTGAAAAAAGTAATCACATTCTACCACAGCATTATGAAAAAATATATAATTATTTCCCTAATGCATATATCCAAACTGTATCTAATGCAGGACATTGGGTACAAGTAGATAATACAGATGAATTTATAAAATATTCATTAGAATATTTGAATCTATAATATTATAATTTAGGTCCGAAATTTACTAATCTACTAGTTTCTGCGTCAGCAGCAAATCTTTGGAAATTGTCAACAAAAGATTGAGCTAACTTCTGAGCTTGATTATCATAAGCAGATTTATCTCGCCATGTATTTCGTGGATTCAAAATATCATCATTAATACCTTCGAGATGTTGAGGTAATTTAAGATTAAAGAAAGGCATAGTTTGATATTGTGTTTTCAAGATAGAACCATCTAAAATAGCATGAATAATTTTTCTAGAAACATCAATGTCAATACGTTTACCTACACCGTATGGTCCACCTATCCATCCTGTATTCACTAAATAAGCATGAGCATTATGTTTTTGCATTTTTTCTGCTAATAATCTAGCATAAACAATAGGTGGCAAAGTGAGAAAAGCAGCACCAAAGGCAGCAGAAAATGTTGGCACTGGCTCAATGATACCACGCTCCGTACCAGCTAATTTAGCTGTATAACCACTTATGAAATAATACATTGCTTCATCTGGACTCAAAACTGCTACTGGAGGTAGTACACCAAAGGCATCAGCTGTTAAAAAAATTATGTTTTGTGGATGTGGTCCCACAGAAGGTATTACTGCATTTGGTATGTGAGAGAGAGGATATGACGCTCTTGTATTTTCAGTCTTAGAAGCATCCGCATAATCTATCTCACCAGTTTGAGGATCATAAACTACATTTTCTAAAATTGTATTTCTACGAATTGCACTATAAATCTGTGGTTCTTTTTTGGGATCTAGATTAATACATTTAGCATAGCAACCACCCTCGAAATTAAAAACTCCATCATCATCCCAACCATGTTCATCATCACCAATAAGGAATCTCTCAGGATCAGCAGATAATGTGGTTTTACCTGTTCCAGATAACCCAAAAAATATTGCAGTGTCTCCGTTTTTGCCCATATTAGCAGAGCAATGCATAGAAGCTATATTTTTCAGTGGTAAAAAATAATTCATCACAGAGAAAAAACCTTTTTTAATCTCGCCACCATACCATGTACCACCGACCAGAGCCATATTTTCTGTAAAATTAAAAGTTACAAAAACGTCACTATTTAATTTATGCTCTTGCCATCTTTTATTATTAACTCTAGGTGCATGAAGCATTATAAACTCAGGTGAAAAATTTTCTAATTCTTTTTCTGTAGGTATAATAAACATATTTTTAACAAAATGTGCAGCCCATGCTATATCTGTGATGACTCTTATAGGTAATCTGTTTTTTTCTGAGGCTCCCACAAAGGCATCCATTACAAAAAGTTCTTTACCATTCAAATACTCTGTAACTTGTTGTTTCAGGTCTGTCCAAACATCAGTAGACATAGGTTTGTTATCACTATTTTTATTCATTTCATTTTTCCACCACACTGTATCCTTAGTAGTATCGTCATAAACTACGTATTTGTCTTTAGGTGAACGTCCTGTAAATATTCCAGTATCTACGGCTACTGCGCCAGATTTAGTTACAAAAACTTTTGCATAATCTTTCAGCTCTGGGCTGGTTTCATATTTGAATAATTCTTCATAAGATAAATTATGATGTACTTTACTAGGCATTATACCCAGACCATTAAGGTCTTTGATTAATTTATCGGCATTCATATTGCTAAAATATTATATAAATTTGTTAATAATTTACTAGCTCCTATGCGAAATAGATTAGGATTTAGCCAATCTATTCCCAAAATATTTTTTACAATCAGATAATAATTATAAGCTTCTTGTGGTTCTCTAATGCCCCCAGCAGGTTTAAAGCCAATTTTTTTACCAGTGAGTGCATAATATTCTCTTATAGCGTAACACATTACAAAAGCAGCCTCTAGAGTAGCCGCAGGAGATATTTTACCTGTAGATGTTTTAATAAAATCAGCACCATTTTCCATTGCTATCATGCTTACATTATAGATAAGTTCAGGGTCTTTTAATTCTCCAGTCTCCAATATTACTTTCAGATGTGCATCGCCACATGCATTTTTATGCAAAGCTATTTCATGTTTTACAAAATCCAGATTACCAGATAATGCGGCTCCTCTAGAAATGACCATATCTATTTCTTGTGCTCCATGAGCTACAGCATGCTCTACTTCGGCGATTCTTATATGTAGTGGAGATTGTCCACTAGGGAAGGCACCAGCTACGCACGCCAATCTAATATTGGTATTTTTAAGTTCATTAGAAGCAAAACCTGCAAAATTAGGATACACGCATACTGCAGCTACTCCTTTGCCATTAGTTTTATTATAGCTATCTTTAGCTTGATCTATCAATTGTTTGACGACATTATTATTATCTGTACCTTCTAATGTTGTTAAGTCTATAAAACTAATCAATTCACGAGCAATATCATTAGTTATAACATTATTTTTTATTATTTCATCTATATTGTTGCTCAGATGTTCCCAATTCATAAATATTTAATTTTAAATTTTTTGCAAAATAAGTTAATAATAATTAGTTAACAAAATATTAATTAATTATTAACTAAAAAATTTGTATAATAATCTTGTAATACCAAGTTGCGTTCTATTATAAAAAATTATATTAAATTTGTCCAAAACATAATATGGGAAAAATAACAAAAATAAATTGTGATTTGGACAATGAGCAATTAACAAAGAAAATTAAAGAGACAAAAGGTTTTTGGAGAGTTCAAAAATGGCTAATTATTTATAACGCCAAAAATTATCCTTGTAAAGCAAAAGATTTGGCAAAACATCTAAATGTATCAGAATCATTGGTACATAAAACGATATATGAGTATAAAAAATATGGAGAGGAATCAATAGAGAAAAAAGGCAAAGGAGGACGTTGGCATAGCTATATGAGTTATGAAGAAGAAGTAGAATTCATTAACCCATTTATAGATGGAGCAAGAGAAGGAGAGATATCAACGATAGATGAAATAAAGAAAGAATTTGAAAAGAGAATTAATAAAACAGTTCATAAAACCACAA
>JASEGF010000210.1 GCA_030017935.1 Bacteroidales bacterium
ACCATGCCAATAATGCCAAAGATAACTCCTCGTTTAGCAGATTCTTGATTAGATAAACCAGAGAGACTTAAAATAAATAATATAGAAGCAAATAAATATGCTGCTGTTTGTATTTCAACTGATATCATAAACTTAATTATTTTTTAAACATTTTTAACATTCTATAAGTAACTAAAAAACCACCTACAATATTAATACAAGCAATTAATATTGAAATAAAGGCTAAAATAGATTTGGTATCTGTAATATTTGATTGCATTTGCAGAAGTCCACCAATAATTATAATCCCACTGATAGCATTAGTAACTGACATCAAAGGTGTATGTAATGCATGAGTTACATTCCATATCACATTCCATCCAACAAATATTGCTAAAACAAAGACGGTTATATGCCTCATAAAATCTGGAGGAGCTACCTTACCTAAGAAAAATAAACCAATACCTACAACAATGAGAGAAATTGCATTAGTTATCAATTGTTTTCGTACCTTTTTAGCTTTAGACAGAGACTCTTGCTCAATAGATTTAGAAATAACAGGTTTTTTGGCACTAACAGGTAAGGGTTCTGGAGGCCAATTTACTTTGCCATTATACACCACCATAGCACGCCTGATAACATCATCATCCATATTGATATTAAAATTATCAGCAGTGCCTAGCTCTTCGATAAAATTAATTAAATTATTACCATATAAATAGCTGGCTTGAGTAGGCATCATATTAACTTTTCCTAAAATAGTAACTCCATTATCAGTAGTGATAATTTCATCTTTTTTAGTCAAAACACAATTACCACCAGTAGGAGCAGCTAAATCAACAATCACAGAGCCACGTTTCATAGCATTTACATGATCTTCAAATAATAATTTAGGAGCTTCTTTACCAGGTATTTGAGCCGTAGTGATAATAATATCAACCTCTTGAGCTTGTTTTTTGAAAAGATCTAATTCAGCTTTAATAAAAGCTTCGCTCATTTCTTTGCTATAACCCGTTTCAGTAGATCCATCCTCTTCAAGATCAACAGTAATAAATTGGGCACCCATAGATTGAATTTGTTCAGCTGTTTCTTTTCTAGTATCAAAAGCTCTAACGATAGCACCAAGAGATTTAGCGGTGCCTAATGCAGCAAGACCAGCAACACCAGTACCTATTACGAGCACTTTTGCAGGATCTACTTTGCCAGCAGCAGTTATTTGTCCATTTAGGAATCTACCAAAATGATACGTAGCGTCTATTACTGCTCTGTAGCCAGCAATATTAGACATAGATGAAAGTACGTCCATTTTTTGAGCTCGAGAAATACGCGGTATTGCATCCATGGCTACAGCATTAATTCCTTTCTCAGCTAATTTTTCTAAAAGCTGCTGATTGAGAGCTGGATATAAATAAGACAAAACTAAAGTACCACTTTTCATCAGTGAGATTTCTGATTCAGTAGGTGGCTGCACTTTAAAAACAATATCAGCGATAGAATATAATTCTTCAGCACTTTTAATAATAATAGCTCCAGCATTTAAATAATCTTCATCAGTGTATTTGGCTTTTAGCCCTGCATTAGATTGAATATAAACTTCATATCCCAGTTTTTTTAATTTTGAGATATTTTTAGGTGAAATAGCGACCCTCTGTTCGTTGAGATCTATTTCTTTAGGGATAATTATTTTCATCTTTTTATTTTTTAAAATAAAACACCAAAAATAAAAATAATTTTTTAAATAAAAAAAGGCTTTGTACAAAACACAAAGCCTTTTAATTAAAATATTATTTAAATTTATTAAACAAGTCCTTGAGCTATCATAGCATCAGCTACTTTAACAAATCCGCCAATATTAGCACCTCTTACATAATTAATTTTATCACCTTCTTTACCATATTTTAAGCAAGTATTGTGAATATTAATCATGATTTCATGTAATTTGTTATCAACCTCTTGAGGTGTCCAGCTAATGTGCATAGCATTTTGAGTCATTTCTAAACCAGAAACAGCTACACCACCAGCATTTGCAGCTTTAGCAGGGCCAAAAGGAATATTATTTTCTTGTATATACTTCATAGCTTCTAGAGTAGTAGGCATGTTAGCAGCTTCAACATAGCATTTAACACCATTTTTCACAAGATTTTTAGCATCTTCTATACCCACTTCATTTTGAGTAGCACAAGGTATAGCTATATCACAAGGTACGCTCCATGGTTTTTGACCAGCGTGAAATTCTACTTTAAATTTATCAGCATAATCTTGAACTTTATCTCTACCAGACATTCTCATTTCTATCATATAATCAATTTTTTCACCAGTTATTCCATTAGGATCATAGATATAACCATCAGGGCCAGATAAGGTAACAACTTTACCACCTAATTCAGCTACTTTCAATGCAACACCCCAAGCTACATTACCAAAACCAGAAATGACAACAGTTTTACCTTTAATATCCATTCCCATAGTTTTGAGGATTTCTTGAGTAAAATAAACTACACCGAAGCCAGTTGCTTCAGGACGAATAACACTACCACCATATTCTAACCCTTTACCAGTGAGTACTCCAGTAAATTCGTTCTTAATACGTTTATATTGGCCAAAGAGATAACCAATCTCACGAGCACCTACACCAATATCACCTGCTGGTACATCAGTATTTGGACCAATATATCTGTAAAGTTCAGTCATAAATGATTGGCAGAAACGCATAATTTCTGCATCAGATTTACCACGTGGATCGAAATCTGAACCACCTTTACCGCCACCCATAGGTAGTGTAGTAAGAGAATTCTTAAATACTTGTTCAAAAGCTAAGAATTTCATAATACTCAAATTAACACTAGGATGGAAGCGTAAACCACATTTGTAAGGACCAATAGCAGAATTCATTTCTACTCTAAATCCTCTATTTACATGTATTTCACCTTTGTCATCCATCCAAGGCACTCTAAACATGACCACTCTCTCTGGTTCAACCATTCTCTCTAATATTTTAGCTTGTTTGTACTTAGGATGTTCCTCAATGTAGGGGACTAAAGATTCAACAATCTCCCTAACTGCTTGGTGAAATTCATTCTCACCTGGATTTCTGGCTATTACATGAACCATGAAATCATCGACAATCTTTTTATAATCTGTCATAGCTTTTTTATTTTGGCTTTTTGCAAAATTATAACTTTTTATCTTACTATTAATAACATTTAATTTTTTATTATTTGCCATTTTTACAAATATTATTATATACTATACTAATAAATTGAATTACTAATAGTTATATTTTTACAATACTTAATAAATTTATTTTAACATATTTTTTATTGTTATATAATTATGAATTTATTGTTAAAAAACATATGTTATATTGATTATTTTTAATTAAAATTAATAATTTTTTATACAATTAAATCAATATTTACATAATTTTTGGTTCTATAGCGTTTTGAGTAGGTTAAAGATTACAAAAGAGTAATTTTATTTATTATTGG
>JASEGF010000211.1 GCA_030017935.1 Bacteroidales bacterium
AGAATATAAAGGTGAATTTATTGACAGTATAAAATTAGCAAACACGCAATATTATTATTCTGCATACTTACCAGTGAATCATAAACTAAAAAAATTGCCCGCATTTATTTTTTTTGATCCACATTCACATCCCGAAATTGCATTGAAAAAATATCAAAATATTGCAGATAGTTTAGGTATCATTTTAATAGGTTACTATCTATCATCTAATGAGACACCAGCTAATTTTTCATTATCATATTTCAAAAGTTTTATCAGAGATATTCAACAAAAATTACCAATAGATACAGCTAAATTATTTTTCTTTGGTTTCTCTGGTGGTAGTAGGATAGCTACCATGATACAGGAACAATATCATATTGCTAAGGGCATTATTCTATCTGGAGCATCTTCATATAATCAAAATTTTTTTACTAATAATTTGACACCCATAATTCATATTGTTGGATTGTATGATTTTAATTTTACTGAAATATTCCCCATTTTTACTCAAAATATTAATTCTAATAATATGGGATTTATATTTTTCAGCGGTAAACATGACTGGCCTCCACAGAATATTGCCAACTTGTCAATAATGATGTTATTAAATAAAAATAATAAGAAAAATAAAAATATTTCAATAGCTAATTCAATAGATTCTATTCCCCAATATTTTCTCTATCCCACTCTAAATAGTTTACAAAATTTTAATATTGCAATCCCTGAATCCATGATTACGCAATCGAAACATATTTTTGCTAATACAACCATGCCTTTATTATCTGATATTATAGATCTGGAATGGGCTAAACAACAAAATATTATCAAATATTTCCAAAATGCTGATGATGAAGCTTTAATCAAAATGATAGATTCTCTCAGAGGAATAAAGCTAAATGCAAATAAAATAAATGATGAAATGAATTATGCACTTTCTCAACGTTTATTAGCTTATATTGGAATCGTTTCGTATTCATTTACTGTAAATCTATATCAACAAAATAGCCCTTTATTGCCAAAAATTTTAAAGATTTATGAACATGTAGAGCCTACCAATAGAGATATGTTATATTTTCAAGTGAAATGGTACCAAAAAAAGAATGACACTAACAAGGTTAATTATTATATCAATAAAGGCAACTCACTATATCCCAATTTTGAAAAATTGATCAATTTCAAAAAATAAAAATAATTTTTTAAATAGCCACTTAAAAAAAATTGAGAAGGGAAGAAAAGAAAAGGAACAGGTAAAAGATAATAGGTAAAAGGTAAGAGGTAATAGGTAAAAGGTAAAAGTAAAATCCATATGTAATTATTATTTTTTTAAATTTTATTCGATAAACTCTATAAATTTTTAGCCAAAATGTGCAATTATTACTTTTACTTTTTAAACTCTTAAACTTAACACTTATTCACCTCATCTCCCAGTCACCTCGTCTCCCACTCTCCCTATCACTCATCACTAACCACTAACCACTAATCAACTATGAACCGAGAAAACTATTAATAAAAATTTCTTTTGAAAAATTAATAAAAATGCTTAAATTTGTAAAACTTATTTTCATAAATTAATTATGGATCGTAGAGATTTTATTAAGCAAAGTTTACTGACCGGTATAGGTGGATTTTTATTAACACAACTTCCATTTTTAAATAAATTAGAAGCTAAAAATACAATAAATAAAATAATGCAAAACGAAGAACAACTAGCCAAATATTGGGAAAATATCAATGATACCACAGTTAGATGTTTGCTATGTCCTAATTTTTGCGTAATACAAGACGGACAAGTAGGCATATGCAAAGATCGCAAAAATATTGATGGTAAATTATACAGCTTATCATATGGCAGAATAGTAGCACTTAATGTCGATCCAATAGAAAAAAAACCTTTATATCATTTTCTACCCATGTCTACTATACTATCTTTTGGTACAGCAGGTTGCAATTTTTCATGTAAAAATTGTCAAAATTGGGATATAGCTCAGGTATCTCCATTGTCTGTAAAATCTTATAATTACACACCAGAGCAACTAATAAAAGCAGCCTTATCACAAAATATACCATCTATAGCATTTACATACAATGAGCCTACTGTTTTTTATGAATTTATGTACGAAACTGCACTTTTAGCTAAAAATAATGGCATCAAAACTGTTTTAGTTAGCAATGGATATATTAATCCTCAACCATTGGCTGATTTAATTCCATATCTAGACGCTGCCAACATAGATTTGAAATCATTTGACGATAATATTTATTTAAGATTAAATGGTGGGAAACTACAGCCAGTTTTGAATACTTTAAAAACTTTAAAAGAAAATGGCGTTTGGTTAGAAATAACTAATCTAATAGTACCCACCTATACAGATGATTTGAATATGATAGAGAATATGGTGAAATGGTTTATAGATAATGGTTTCGCAGATGTGCCATTACATTTTTCTAGATTTTTTCCTGCATATAAATTATCTAATTTACCACCTACACCTGTAGAAACTATCATAGCAGCTGTCAAAATAGCTAGTGATAATGGTATGAAATATGTTTACACTGGTAATGTTTTAGACGTAAATAATAATAGTACTTTTTGTCCGCAATGCAATTCTATGTTGATACAACGCCAAGGCTATCATACATCAATCATAGGTTTAAATAGCGAAGGTAAATGTATGAAATGTGGTTATAATATTTCGGGCGTTTGGTCATAAACATTGTATTTTTTAAAATATTAATAATTTTTTCTATATATAAATTTTTACTTTAACTATTTTTGTACAAAAAAGTTAAAAATAATCTTGAATGAAAAAAATTTTATTTTTTATTTTATTGATGACAAGCATTGTAGGAATTTCACAAAATACAGTTATAAATAAAAACTTTGAAGACAATAATTTTTTACATAGTAATGATATTGATAGCACTCGACATATGATCACTCCTTATTTCAGTGGATTAGCAAGTGAAAAAAATTATGAACTATTGGTCGGAGCTAACTTCAAAAAGGAGTTTCAAAATAAAAATACTTTATTCAAAATTTGGACAAAACCAGAGTTTTTATTTTTTTCTTTATATGATTATTTAGAAAAATATGATTCTATATCTCGTTTTCCTGGAGGAGAGAAGATTTATAATGGACATTATTCATGGAATGCACCTATAGAGTTCACTATGAATGTTAAAAATCATTATTCCTTATCTGTAGGCTACAGTAAATTTCATTGGGGCGATGGTTATAGAGGATTGAATTTGTCATACGCTAGTGCTAATTATCCTTATTTGCTTCAGGAATTTAAAATAAAAGAATTAGCATTTTCCTGGGCTATGATGAGATGGACTAATCCATTAACAGAAACAAAATTTGCAAAATATTCTATTTTTCATAGTTTCGCATTTAATATTGGTAAAAAATGGCATTTTGCATTTTTCGAAAATCTCATTTATCCAGCTAGAGATAGTGCTCACAACAATTTTGAG
>JASEGF010000212.1 GCA_030017935.1 Bacteroidales bacterium
TGGAGTTGAGATTAAATCCAATATTGATTTTAAAAGATTAATCTTTTACTTGCCCCTCTCATTTTTTCTCCTTACCTTTGTTTAACCTTTTTTTATGAATATCTTTTTCCTAGAAAATATTTCCGATATTTGCAAAATCAATGGTGATACTTTTAATCATCTGAAAGCTCATCATGTCCGCATTAATGACATCATTTATTTTACTGATGGAAAAGGTACTTTAGCTAAGGCTGTGATTTCTGATTTCTCTAAACAATCTATTACTGCTCATATTTTAGAAACTCAGTTTATGCCAAAATCTAAAACTACTTCTACTCTTTTCGCTCCACTATTAAAACAATCAGAAAGATTTGATTGGATGATAGAAAAAGCCGTAGAGTTAGGTGTCAGTAATATTATTCCTATAATTACTGAGCTTACCATCAAATCATCTGTTAAAATCTCTAGATTGAAAAATATCATAAAAGCTGCTAGTCTACAATCTCTGAAATATTACTTTCCTACTATTGCTGAACCAATTATGTTCGATGAAGCTATTAAAATAAATAATAGTTCCAAACGTGTGATAGCTTATTGTGGTGATGAAATACAAAAATTAGACCTATTCGATTGTATGAATGCTGATGAGGATATTTCCATTTTTATAGGACCAGAAGGAGATTTTACTTATGAAGAAATTAATAAAGCTATTGATTATGGTATAATACCTGTGTCTTTAGGGCATCAACGTCTCAGAAGTGAAACTGCTGCTATTTTTAGTTTATCTATTTTTGCATTAAAAAATCATCTATGAAACGGTTATTAATAATTTTTTTAATTTTTAGCTCTGCTTTAGTTTTTGCACAAAACAAAGTTTATAGCGTCAAGATAGCATTATTAAAGTATTCTGGTGGTGGAGATTGGTATGCTAATCCTACTTCTTTACCAAATCTTGCTATATTTTGTAATCAAACAATTAATACCAATATAGATCCTAATATTCCTGAGGTAGAGCCTGGTTCTCAAGATATTTTTAATTATCCATTTATTCATATGACTGGTCATGGTAATGTCATATTTTCTGACCAAGAAGCTGCAAATCTTAGAAAATATTTAGAATCAGGTGGTTTTTTGCATATTGATGATAATTATGGTATGGATCAGTTTATTCGACCGCAAATCAAAAAAATTTTCCCTGATATAGAGCTTATTGAATTGCCTCCCTCCCATCCTATTTTTAGTCAATATTTTAATTTTCCAAATGGATTACCAAAAATTCATGAACATGATGGTAAAGCTCCCCAAGCTTTTGGTATCATTCTTAATGGTAGATTAGTTCTGCTATACACTTATGAATGTGATCTGGGCGATGGATGGGAAAGTGAAGATGTACACAATGATCCTCCTGAGGTTAGGCTAAAAGCTCTACAAATGGGTGCTAATATCATTCATTATGCTTTCAATCTATAAGTATTGAAATAGGCGTTTAGATAATAAAGTTTTTATCAACATTTAGTATTGTAAAAGAATATCTATACAATAATTCGTAAGCTCTAGTAATACCGCATTGGGAAATGATTTGTAATAAAACAAGCAAGCCGTGTTGGACAAAAGGGTTTACACTGTTTGAGCAAGCTAAAGCTTGCGAGTTTGTAAACCCCAAGAGGTGATTGCGTAGTTTTATCAAATCATTTCCCCAGCGGAGACTTTTCTTTTGTTACTTTTCTTTGTGTGGCTGACAAAGAAAAGTAAATTAAGTAAAAATTTATTTAAAATCAATTATACTCATAAGAAATAAAGTTATTGCCGTGAATGAACCAGTAATAATTTAGTTATTAATTAAACGCCTAATTCAATATAATTATCAATTATCTATTTCTTTTATGATTCTCCATTCTGCTGGATAGTAATTATTTATTCTACCACCATTTATTATTTTAATCCATCCTAATGCTAAATTTTGGAATTTCACTAAATAAATGCCTTCGTCAGCTTCTATGGTGAAAAATGTTTTTTGCAAATACGATTGTGCTTCAGATAAGCTAAGTGCGATGCTCGGAATATCTGATGATTTATAAATGGATAGAGCAAATTGTGGTGATGGCATTTGTTTTTTTTCTTCTATGTAATTAGTCCCAATAGTCAATATCTTACCATTAAAGTAAACAAAATCTTTTTCGAACCAATCATCAATTTTTTTTGTAATCAAATTAATGTTTTTTCTCCATTTTTTTAGTCTTAGATCTTCCGTTAGATTAATATAATAGCCATTATCATGTTTATTAATTGAAGTTAATTTTATTGAATTTAAGTTTTTTTTATTGAATTGATTTATTTGCTTAAATTCATTATTGAAATTATTCTTCTTGAAAATCGCATAATAAAAACCCTCTGATTTGGATAAATGTGGGAAAAATCTATATCCGTATTCAGATGCTACAATTCCCCACTCTGATGGTATTTGCAATTTTATTTCTTCGAAACCATGCTCGATGATCCATTTAGCTATTTCTTCATTTTCTTCGGAGGTAAACGAGCATGTACTATAAATCAGGTAACCATCCATTGGAATTATATCAAAAACTTTTTTTAAAATATCTTTTTGTCGTTTCACACATTGATTGATATAATTTAATGAAAAATTATCTTGCCATGACGGGTATTTCCTAAAAAAACCACTTCCTGTGCATGGAGCATCTAATATAACTATGTCAAATTGATTTTTTAGATCAATAAAATCTTCTATTTTAGCACTAGATACGATGTAATTAGCTCTCCCCCATTTAGCTAAATTATATTCTAATACTTTCGCTCTATTGTTATTAATGTCATTTGCCCAAAGAATAGAATTATCTCTAATCTGTGAATCAATAATGATAGATTTGCCTCCAGGAGCTGCTGCTATATCTAATATTTTTACATTATCTAAAACATTTAAACATTTTAATATAAAATCAATGAACATAGATGCTGGATCCATAACATAATAAGCTCCTGCATAGAATAAAGGATCTTTATAAAAATCTGGTCTATTGCTCAGATAATATGCTTCATCGCACCATTGTACTTTTTCAGCTAAAGGTAAATATTCTTGTAAATTTTCTAATTTTTTGAATGGATTTATTTTAACTGCTATATTAGCGCTTTCATTAAAGGAATTTATAAATTCAGTTGTATCAATTTCACAATATTTTTCAATAGATTTAATAAGTATGGTAGCAATATCTTGTTTTATCATATTTTATTAATTTATTTATAAAATTACTAAAATAATAATTATTAAAATAGTCGTTAAGATAATAAAGTCTTTTTTGATTTTTTGTATTAAAAAAATACCTTTGCAATAATTCGTAAGCTATGGAAATACCGCATTGGGAAATGATTTGTAATAAAACAAGCAAGCCGTGTTGGGTAGAAGGGTTTACACTGTTTGAGCGAGCTTTAGCGAGCGAGTTTGTAAACCCCAA
>JASEGF010000213.1 GCA_030017935.1 Bacteroidales bacterium
CATACCTGATACAGTTCCTAAAAATCCTATGCTAGGTGATATGCTACCAATTGTTGCTAAAAAAGTAATTCCTTTTTCCAATTTTGCTATTTCTAATTTACCTTCATTTTCTATAGACTCATTAATGTCATTTAATGGTCTTCCTAGACGGCTAAGTCCTTTTTCTATCATTCGAGACAGAGGAGTATTTGTACTCTGACATAATGCCAAAGCACTATCTTTTTTCCCTTCTAAAATATAATTTTTTAGATTGCTCATGAATGTTGGATTTTCTTTAGCTGCTTTTCTAATAGCTAAATAACGTTCAAAAAATATATATATTGCTATTAGTAATAAAACTGCTAAAATTATCACAATTACGCCACCTGCTTTGGCTAATTCCCAATATGGTAGTTTCTGATAACCTTGTACTGGGGCTACTTGTTGCGATAATTGTTGCAGTGAATCTGCTGCATTTTGCACTATTTGTAAGAATATCATAGTTAATTTTTTTTGTAAAATTAATTAGTTTTTTATTAATCAAAAAAATTCTTTATATTTGCAATAAAAAAATATAATATTATGAAAATGAATTTTATCAAAAAGTATGCAATTACACGAATGCTTAGATATGCTTCTCATCAGTCTGATGAGAATATTATTAGAATGATAGATATTGCTAATAAGTATTTCATCAAAAGTGAAAAAGTAAGATGGGAAGCTGAGAAAATTCGTAGAATATTTGTAGAACATCAGCCAGGTGCTCAATTAGCAAAAAATACTTTTAGTCGAATCTCTAAACAAAGTTTAGACTGTGTTATTCAAAATTTCTTTATTAATGCAGCAGTTATCGGCAGACAACGTCAAGAACAACTTAGAAAAGAACTAAACATTTGGTTGCCATGGTTTTTTGTCATTAGTCCTACTGCTAAATGTAATCTGACTTGTGTGGGTTGCTATGCTGGCAATTATTCTAAACAAGAAGATTTATCTTTTGAACTAGTAGATCGTATCTTTAACGAAGCAAAAGATTTAGGTATTTACTTTGTTACAGTTTCTGGTGGTGAGCCTTTTATGTGGCCACATTTATTAGATATTATGGAGAAACATCATGATATGTTTTTTCAGATATATACTAATGGCACTTTAATAACTAAAGATGTTGCTAATAGATTAGGAAAGTTGGGGAATGCTGCTCCTGCCATATCTATTGAAGGATTTGAAAAAGAAACTGATGCTCGTAGAGGTGAAGGCACATTTAAACGTATTATGGAAGCTATGGACAATCTGCGTAATGCTGGCGTACCTTTCGGCTTCTCAGCTACTCCTACTAGAAATAATATTGAAACCCTAATGTCTGATGAATTCATTGATTTAATGATAGAGAAAGGTTGTGCTATCGGTTGGTTTTTCCAATATGTACCTATTGGCAGAAAACCAGATGTGAGCTTGATGGCAACTCCAGAACAACGTTTTAGACTTAGACGTAGATCTATTGAAATTCGTAATACTAAACCAATTTTTATTGGTGATTTCTGGAATGATGGTCCATTTGTAGGTGGATGTATTTGTGGTGCTAGACAAGCGGGATACTTCCATATAAATTGTCGTGGAGATGTAGAACCTTGCGTATTTCTGCAATTCTCAGTTGATAATATTAAAGATAAAAAATTAATAGACGTCATTCAATCTCCATTTTTTAAAGCTTTCCAAGATGCTCAACCATATAGAGAAAATGACAATTTACTCACTCCTTGTGCTCTGATAGATAATCCACAAGTGCTACGCGATATTATTACTAAATTTAATGCTAAACCATCTTATAATAGTGGTATGGATGTAATCAATGATCCTGAAATTATTTCATTTTTGGATAATTATACTAAAGAATATCGAAAACTGGTAGATCCTATGTGGGAAAATGATTTGAAATTCAAATACAAAACATGGAAACAACGCTGGACAAATAATTAATTTGTATCAGTAGAAATATTTTTACACAATGCAAGCTGATAGCCTGCAGAAATTGCTAATAAAACAGAAATCATAGGATGAGTTATTGGATTATTGGTAAGGGCAGCAGCCATCAGTGATAAACCAAATAATAAATAGAATGGATTAATATATAATTTAATCTTTTTATTTTTTAATTTGACAACAGGAAATAAATACCAATAGATATATAAAAAGAAGCCAATTATACCATATCTCCATATATAAAGAATATATTCGTTTTCGGAATATAATTTTAATGAATAGAAAAAGTTTTTATATGGTCCATATCCTGTTATTGGCTTTTCGCTCCACATTTTTAATAGGAATTTCCAAGTATCTAATCTACCTCTAACTGATTGATTTTCTGCTAAATATTCTTCGCCTTCTACCATTACATTTTTAAAAAAACTAGAAAAATAGGATATAGATTCTGGACTTACCAAATCTAAAAATAACATCATGAATATTGTCGAGGCAATAATGATAAACATATATTTTATAGGTTTATGATAAAATACAAAATATATTATTGTTATCACTAAAATGATGATCAATGCGGTGCGAGATTGGCAAAGTATTATAGCCAAAATAGACAAAATTAAAAATAACCAATTATGCCACTTTAGGTTTTTTAAATTTTTATGAAACATAGAAAATAAAAACCAACAATAATAAAATAAAAATATGATGGCATTAATATTAGGATTACCACCTGTACCTAACATTCGTTTAGCTCCGGGACCTCCTAAAGAATTTTTTCCAAAACTAGCCCAATGAATACTTGAAGGATCATAAAATGGCTCTACTAAATCATGGAAATGAAATATATTATAATATTGAAATAAATTCAAAACGAGTAATACTACAAAAGTTATTTTAATAAAAATGTCGAAATGATTTTCAAAATGTTTAAAATATGATAATGCTACTATAGCAATTACAGCAAATTTAAAAATTTTATAAAATTCATATAAATCATTAGTAGCTACATTATTATGATTTATTAGCATAGAGATAGCTATCCACGCAGATAAAATAATAAAAAAGACAAAAGATCGTGGAATAATTCTATTTTTATCAATAATTATCAATAAAATGGCAAAAGGTATGATAAAATCTACAAATCTAAAGTAAAAAGTAAAACCAAAATTAATAGGGGGTAAGAAAATATTAGTAATAAAAATAAGATAGAATAAGAGAGCATAAAAAAGTGGAAAATTAATTTTAATATTCAGTTTATTCATAATAATTAAAAAAAACCGCGAAAATAGTTAATTTTTCACGGTTTTTGTAGCATCAATTTAATCAAAGTATGAAAAAATTTAAAAATGGTACCTCGAGCGGGACTTGAACCCGCACGGCCATAAAGGCCACAGGATTTTAAGTCCGGCGCGTCTACCAATTCCGCCACCGAGGCCTAGAGCGGAAAACGGGACTCGAACCCGCGACCCCAACCTTGGCAAGGTTG
>JASEGF010000214.1 GCA_030017935.1 Bacteroidales bacterium
ATAGCTGCGGTAGATTGAATTTTTACTTTTTGGTAGTCTACTGCTGTGGCATTGTTATTGACGAGATATTGAAATAGCTGATCTAGGAAATCTCGCTTATGGTCCTTTGGTAGAGCCAAGTATTTATCGATGTTTTCTAGTAATTCTTTCATATTCTAAAATTTTCAGCAAAATTAATAAATTATATTGAAATAATAAAATATTTAAAGCATAACATAAAAATGTTAATTTTGCCCCCTACACTCCTCATAATATTTGTTTTATTGTAGCATTTTGTAACACAAATCATTCAGCTCATCAGGTTTTAAACTCATCATACAATCAAAATGTTTTTTGGGGCATTTGCTATAGCCTAATTTAGAGCATGGGCGACATGAAATTTTATTATTTTGAAAATATACATTGATAGTATCGCAATTTATTGGATACAGTGGATACATCCCAAATTCTGGCACTGTATTACCCCAAATAGATATCATAGGTTTGTGTAATGCAGCAGCTAAATGCATCATGCCTGTATCATTACTTATGACTAATTGTGAATTATTCAAAACATATGCTGATTCTGTTATAGATAATTTTCCACAAAAATTAATTACTTTATCTCCAACTTGTTCACTGATATATTCTCCTTCATTTTTTTCTGATTCACCTCCTAATATTACTACTGGTAATGGTGATAATTTGCAAAATTCTACAGTATATTCTAATGGATATTTCTTTGTAAAATATGTGCCTCCTATAGCAAATGCAATAAATTGGTGAGGTAAATAATTATTAAAATTAAAAATCATAGGAAAAAAGAAATCTAATCCTTTACCATCATACGAAATATTAAAATTTTTAATTGCATTGAAATATCTTAATGCCACATTAGATATTGGCTTTCTATTTTTTGTTTTAATCATTATAAACTTTTTAATATTTTTTTTAGGAAATGAAGCAAATTCTACAGGTAGATTGGTTTTTAACCATAAACTTCTAAAATTTTTATGTAAATCTATTAAAAAATCAAAATTTTCTTTTAAAAGTAAATCGAATATTTCTTTTGGACTTTTATCGACCGTCCACAGTTTATGAATATATGGGTTATGCAAGTATATATCTTTGTAAATTTTTTTTGTTAAGAAATGAATTTCTATATCGGTACTTTGTTGGTAAAGACAACGAACCAATGGTGTAGTGAGTAATATATCTCCTATTGATGATAGACGAACAATTAATATTTTCATAAGTATTTTTGCAAAAATATAGTTTTTTTATAAAAAAATGAAAGGTTCAAACTAGTTTGAACCTTTCAAATGAAGTACTATATTAATATTAAAAAGGATTAATTTCCAAACCTTCTTCTAAATCTTCTTCAGAAATTTCTTCACTAATACTATTATTATATTTTGTTTCTATTGATTCTTTAGTTTTTTCAGCTTCTATTTCAGCCAATTGTTCTTCAGTATATTGCCACCAAGGATTGAAAGCGTACCATTGGTCTGGATATTTTCTAATCATACTTTCGAGTTCATCAGTAAATCTTTGAGTATTAATTTGTATATCTTTTTCTTGATTACCTGTATTGACCAATTCTATAGGTGGTTTTATTATCAACTTATATTTCCCATTTTCACATCTAATATTGTACATAGGCACTACAGGTGAGCCTAATCTCATAGAGAGTAAAGCAGGTCCTTTAGCTGCCCATTTATATCTTCCCATATATTTCACTCTAACGCCATCATCGAATTTTTGATCAGCCAGTATGATAAGTATTCCATTTTGTTTTAAAAATTTAATAAGTTCTACACCTGAGCTACGTGCTTCACTTTGTGGAATGCCTTTTATCCCAATTCTGCTTCTAAGTGTGTTAAATTTTTCTTCTTCTTTTTTATCATCAGCTTCTCTCATTATTGTAGCGCAATTTGGGAATCCGATTAGACTAAGCGAGTGAGTTATAGTCAAAAAGCCACCCAAATGAGCTGATAAGCCAATAACACCTTTACCTTTGCTATAAGCTTCTTCTAGATACTCTTTTCCTATTACTTCTTCAATAAATTCATCATAGTCTGGCAACTTTCCACGAGTGCTATAATATGCCATATCTATGAACATATCTTTGAATAATTTAAGTATTTTGTCTACTTTTTTTTCACGTTCTCTATCACTCAATGTGTCTCCATATAAAATTTCTAAATTGGTTCGTAAAACATTTTTATATTTTCTATGCACTAATAAACGCATAAAGCCCCCAATAATAGCTTTATGTACTTTGGGGGGCAAAATTTTAGCATTGAAGAGTAATAAATTTATAACTCCTCGACCTAAAATATTATCGGACCCTTCACGTTTAATAATTTTAGAAATAAAATTTTTTTCCATATATTAATTATTATTTAATTCTCGCAATGCAGCTTTATTTATTTTACCTGTACCAGTTTTAGGTAATTCATCTAGATATTCAATCTCTTTAGGTACTTTAAACTTTGCTAAATTTTCTCTCAAATATTCTAAAATATATTGTTTTGGGAAAACAACGCCTTCACGTAAAGCAATATAACATTTTACAACTTCGCCTCGCAGCTTGTCAGGAATACCTATAGCAGCAGCTTCTTTCACAGAATGATGTTTTAGTAATAATTCTTCTATCTCAGCAGCCCACACAAGCTCGCCACCTACCTTAATAGTATCCTTTGATTTACCAATAATGTAAAAATTACCTTCAGCATCAGTTCTAGCCAAATCTCCTGTGTAGAACCATCCATTTTTAAAAACTTCTTTATTTAGATCTGGCTCATTATAATATCCTAAAAACACAGATTTGCCTCTGACAACTAATTCTCCGACCTCACCTTGCTTAACTTCATTGCCATTGCTATCGAATATTTTTAATTCTACATTTGGTGTGGGTTTACCTATAGATTTAATATTTCCAGGATTACCATAAGAAGTAGGAGGTATAACCTCTGTCATACCCCAGCTATTTGATACAACAGCATTAGGGCATAATTTTTCGAATCTCATCATTAGATCTGGTGAAGATGGAGCTCCGAATACGGCTGCCCATTTTATAGACTCTAACTTATATTTTTTTATATCTTTTAAATACAAAATGGCGTAATACATTGGTGGTACCATGTGAAAACCAGTTACTTGCCATTTATCTACTAATTTTACAAAATCATATGGATTAAATTGTGGCATTATTACAGTACTTGTACCATATTTTATTGCCATCATAGGATATAGTACACCACCAGAATGTGAAAAAGGTATTGGCGCTATTAATCGTTCTGTATCATCAATTTTTAATCTATTTTCTAAACCTTTATATGTACCATAATATTTATATTGCTCTGTTCCTAAGTGAATATGTAGATAATTCCATGCAGCCCCCTTTGGCATACC
>JASEGF010000215.1 GCA_030017935.1 Bacteroidales bacterium
TATATATTTTAGTTTAAATTAATTAATGATATTTAATTATTTATTTTATATTGATTAAATTCTTTATTAATGAACATGTTATAAAAATATTTCCTAAAATTTGATTTTTATTAATTTTCTATATAAGCTATAATGTGAAAAGCAATAATGGTTATTTTTTTAAATTCATATATCATATCTGAATTTAAACTTTTATTAAATATATAAATTTGATTTATAATCAAAAAATCTTAAATTTTTTCATAAAACTATATTTTATTATTTTTGAAAAAAAAATTATGAATGATAAGGTAAAATTAGATTTATCATTAGCAAAAGAATTATTACAAGAAAAAGACATTAATCAATTATTGCCATATCTTTCTCATGCTCAAAAAAATATTATAGAACGTTCTGGATTAGGAAATGAGTTTCTAGGATGGGTAGATTTACCAGAAAGGATGCTTAATGATAAAAAATTTTTTAGCGAGTTAGAAGAAATAAAAAATGAAATTAAAAATAATAATGTTGACACACTGGTAATGATAGGAATAGGCGGTTCATATATGGGTACTAGAGCAATAATAGAAGCTTTACGCTATTATTTGCCATATGAATCATTACCTATCGTATATCTAGGTCATCATTTAGAAGCTGCATATATAGAGAAACAATTGAAAATTTTAGAAAATTCTAATTATTATACAATTGTAATTTCTAAAAGTGGCACTACTACTGAACCAGCAATAGCTTTTAGGTTGATTAGAGAGCAAATGAAAAATAAATATGGTGAGCAGTATAGTAAAAGAGTCATTACTATTACTGATGAAAAAAAAGGTGCTTTACGAAAATTATCTGTAGAGGAAGGTTATCGTAGTTTTATAGTGCCAGATAATGTCGGAGGGAGATATTCTGTCTTATCTCCGGTGGGCTTAGTACCTTTATATTTAGCAGGTATAGATATTAATGAATTGCTTAGCGGAGCTAATAGTCAAAGATCAGATATTTTTATAGATGATTGGTCAGAGAATGCAGCTTTTCAGTATGTAACTACTAGACATTTAGCCTATCAAAAAGGGAAACCCATAGAGATGCTTACTTCATTTTATCCATCTTTATTTTATTTAGCTGAATGGTGGAAACAGTTATATGGCGAGAGTGAAGGTAAAAATAATTTAGGTATTTTGCCTGTTTCTGCTATGTTTACTACTGATTTGCACTCTTTAGGGCAATATATTCAAGATGGGTTAAGAGTATTTTTTGAAACAATAATCTCTTTAGAAAATCAATTTAATACTCTTACAATTCCCAGTTCAAGAGATGTAGATGATGGTATGGAATTTTTAGCTAATAAACGAATAAGTGAAATCAATCAAATAGCTGAGAGCGCTACTGCTATTGCTCATCATGATGGTGGTGTGCCAGTTATTAAAATTTCTATACCTTATATGTCTGTTTATTATTTAGGTAAATTACTATATTTCTTTGAATATGCTTGTGCTCTGAGTGGATATTGCTTTGGCATAAATCCTTTTGATCAACCTGGCGTAGAAGCTTATAAAAATAATATGTATGCATTATTAGGTAAACCAGGCTACGAAGAGCTTGCTATGCAATTAAAAGAAAAAATAAATAATCTTTAATATTTTTTGATGAAATTTTCCTTAGTATATTTTTTCTTATTATCTCTAATAATTATTAGCTGTGCTACTGTAGAAATGCCAAGTGGTGGACCTATTGACAAAACTCCTCCTCAGCTCATTTCTGCGACTCCAACAGATTCTACGATAAATTTTAATAGTACAGAAATTATTTTTGTTTTTGATGAATTTATTAAATCAGTTACTAAAAATAAAGTAGTTGTCAATCCTTACTTACCTAGTAATATGTATGATATTTCTACTCAAGGCAAAAAAGTTATTTTATCTTTTAATGACAGTCTGAGGGATAATACTACTTATACTATTACTTTTAATCAAGCTATTATTGATATTACTGAAGGAAATATTTTAAATAGATTGACATATACCTTCTCTACTGGTGCTAGCATAGATAGTTGCTTTATTAGTGGCAAAGCTATAATATCAGAATTAGATTTACCGATGAGCAAAGGTATTGTTATTTTGACTGATTTGTCAGATTTTAATTGGGATACTATGCCTACATACATAGATTACATCAATGATGGAAATTTTTTATTTTCTAATCTGCCTACAAATGATTGGTATATGTATGCTTTGGAGGATTTGAATAATAATATGATGTATGAAATTAATAAAGAACATATTGGTTTTTATAGCAATAAAATTGAGTTATCTAAAAATTGTAAACAAGAAAATTTAGATGTTTTAACTTTTTTAGAATTTCCTATGAAAAAACGTGTAGTTAGTGTACCTAGATTAAATCTAAATAATAGCATTGTAATTTTTAATCAACCACTGGATAATCCTCAGATATCTATTAATCCCAGTTCCTCAAATATATATACCTATTGGAGTGCAAATAATGATACTTTATTTATTTATAATCCTATTACTAAATGGGATACTACTAAAATTAACATAGTAGATAACGGACTAGATACTACTTTGAATATATTCACTGGTTTGCTTAATACTAAAAAAATTCCTCAAGATACTATTTTACAGTTAAAATTATTGAGCTATGATGGACAATTATTACCATCAGATTCATTCATTATTAGAGGATCTTTACCATTTAAATGGATAAATAAAGATTCTGTCTTTTTAATTAAAAATGAAAAAGATACTATCAGTTTGTCATTATCTGATGATTATGCACTAAATCATAACATAATGAATAAAATTCCGAATGGAGATTATGAATTAATAATAAAAGATAAAACAGCAGAATCTATCGCTAATACTTATAATAAAGAAGATAAAATTAGATTTTCTAAATTATCTAATAATGAAATTTCTAATTTAACTATTAATTTTACTAATCAGTTAGCCTGGAATGGCATAATCAAAATAAATGGAAATTTACTTAAAAAAAGTGTTAATATTTCACAAGGTAGTACTATCTGTATCATTAATGAATTATTATCAGGTAAATATGAATTATTTCTGGTAACAGATAAAAATGAAAATGGTAAATATGATACGGGCAATTTTATTCAACGCCAATTACCTGAAAGAGTATTTAGATATCCACAGCAAATAGAAATAATGAAAAAATGGGATCAAAGTATTAATTGGGATGTACCAAACATTGATTGAATGTAAGCAAAATAATCAAACAAAATTTTAAAAAAATAAATTAGAGAATAAATAAAGTTCTATAACGTTTATTATGGGTAAATTATTTTACCACAAAGGGCACCAAGATATTACACAAAGTTCACAAAG
>JASEGF010000216.1 GCA_030017935.1 Bacteroidales bacterium
GACCTACCAAAAGCAATACTTGCGTTACAAATAGCCTACGAGAGATTAGTTATGAAGGAGTAGAGCCCTCCTCTACTCTGGACTTTTTTCTTTTTTTATTATATATGAAAAATTTATTATAACTTTATAGAAAAATTATTTTATGACATTACAAGAGCATATTTCCAAGGTAGCAAATGGAGAACGTAAATTTGAAAATGTTTTTCAATCTATTAGCAGGATGATCTTTGGTGATCCATCCAAAATAGAAAAAGTATTTGTAAATGGTACTCCTACCTATGATTTCAAGATTTTTCGTGAAGGTAAAAAGCATATTGTAGGCATGTATGAAGAGTTAAACAGCTTCGCATCTTTTGTAAAGGATGCTGCTGAGGGTGGTAGCTCAGCTGAAATGGCTTTTGTCTTGATAGGTGAACCAGGCAATGGAAAAACTTTTTTTGTCGATTTCCTCAGTTCTAAATATCGTGAATTCATTGGTCAACCTGGTAATCAACGATTTTCTTTTAAATTTTCAAATGTAGATAAATTAGGTCGTTATGGTCAAATTACTGAAATTGAAAGTCAAACTTTCGAAGATCCTATGATATTAGCTATGAATATTTATGATGAAAGAGATAAAAATGAAGCTTTTTTAAAAGATAGTGGACTTACTGATAAGCAAATAAAAGATATATTTAAGTATTATCGTCCACTGGGAGCTTGTACTTATTACATTTGGAATCAAATAAAGGATTTTTGTAATTATGATATAAAAAAAGCTTTAGATTTTGTAACTATTTTCCCAGTGCCTATTTCAGAATCTCGTGGTATTTTAGCAGGTAAATATGCTGCTAAAGACAAGATTACTTCATCCTCAGTAGATCTCATAGGTGATGAGAGTATAGCCAGATTATTACATCTAAAAGATGCAGACAATCCATTTCGCTTTGACTTACGTAGAGGAGCTCTAGCACGTGTTGCTGGTGGCGGTATTCATTTCGCAGATGAAATTTTCAAAAATAAACGCGACCTAATTCAGATATATTTGGGTGTAATACAGAATAGGACTATCGAAATAGAAGGTTACAAATGGCCTTTAGATACTTTGATAATTGCTACATCTAATAATTCTGAATTTGCCAATTTCCTCGAAGAGAAAGAACAAGCTCCTATAGTAGATAGATGTCGCATTGCATATATGAGCCATAATACTAACATTCATTTACAAGAAGAATTGACTACTTATGCTCTCGGTTCTGTTGATAAAACAACTATTTTTGGTGAAAAGTTACACGTAGATCCTAATCTCAATTATGTCTTATCGGTAGCTTTTGTGTTATCTCGTATGCCTCAACATGACAAGCTCACTCCGATTGAAATGATGAAACTTGCTGCTGGTGATGTAGCTGGAGAAAAAAGTATTCGCACTCTGGCAGAGGTGATAAATGAACTAAATACAGATCCAGATATTACTAAACGCTTTGGCCAAAAAGGTCTCGGCCATCGTAGTCTAGGACGCTCTATACAGATACTCAGAGAACGTAGCGAAACTCAAGAAGGTAAATGTATGTTTGCTGGAGATGTTTTCCCTTCTATTCAAAGAGTTATTTTAGATTATGTGCAAGATGCTAATGATAGAATTAAATATTTTAATGACCTTAAAATAGCTAAACAATTATATCGTGAACGCGTGAATACTGCTATATTTAATGCATATATGAATGAACCACATGCTGTAGAAAAAGATGTTATGAATTATGTAAATATGATTATTGGTTTAGAATCTAAAAATCTTGGTGAAGATAAATCATGGACATATGTAGAGCCTCGAACTAAAAAATTAGTAAGTATTAAAATTGATGAAAGCTATATCAATAGTGTAGAGGAGAGATTAGGCTTAAAAACTGATGAACAAAAGCAAAGCTTTAGAACAACTATTATTAAGATTTATGGACAAAAAGTTTTGACAGATTCTAATTATAATTTTATGGATAATAATGAATTAGTAAAAGCTGTAACTGATGTCAGACTAAAAAGTGATATCAGTGGTCAAGGTAGTTTAATAGGTGCTTTAGCTAATCGAACAAATGCCGATAATCAGAAACTTTATGACAGGATTATGGATACCATGCTTAATAAACTTGGCTATTGTCCTACTTGTGCTATGAAAACTATTGAATATTTCTGCACTTATGATGATGCAAATTAATTTGTTATGAATGAAAATGAAATAGTCAATCATAATATTGATAAAGAAAAAAATTTACCTTGGTTTCATCGAGGACATTTATTGCCATTGTCAGAGAATTATCCTACTATAGAAAAATGTAATGATTTGTCATTTTTTCATAATTTTAATCTTTCTCAGAAAAAAATTACTTCTTTAGAAACTTTAGAAGATTTATTAAATCGTGATGAACAAAGAGAAAAAGATGGCTTTCACAGACGTATTAGATTAGGAAAATTTATCAAACCTTTAGGTGACAATAAAAATAAAGTCATAGTAGTGCCTACAACTACTGAACCTAAATTTTATCATGATGAAAGTATGTTACCCGAAGAAACTGGTGGCAGTGGCGAAGGTGAAGAAGGGCAAGTAATCGGTAAACAAAGAGTGCGTCCTACTGAAGGTGAGGGCGAAGGTCAAGGTGCTGGTCAAGGTGAAGGTGCTGAACACGAAATTGTTGCTAATGCTTTTAATTTAGGTAAAATTTTAACAGAAAAATTTCAATTACCCAATATTAAACAAAAAGGTAAAAAACGTTCTCTTACTAAATTTAGTTATGAATTAACAGATATTAATCGCAGGCAAGGTCAATTAGTAGAGAAAAAAGCTACTTTACGAAAAATTGTCAAAACAAATTTATTACTAGGGAATATTAATCCTAATGAACCTATAGATACTACCAAGCTTTTAGTTACAAATGACGATATGGTTTATCGGTTAGTTTCTAAAGAGCGTGATTACGATACTCAAGCGGTAGTGTTTTTTGTCAGAGATTACAGCGGTTCTATGGAGGGTAAACCTACAGAATCTATTACTTCGCAACACCTCATGATTTATTCTTGGCTAGTCTATCAATATCAATACCGTGTAGAGACTCGTTTCATAGTACATGATACTGAACCTAGGGAGGTTTCTAATTTTACAGATTATTTTCAATTGCAAGTAGCTGGTGGTACTCGTATAGCTCCAGCTTTTCAGAAAGTTTATGAAATTATTCAAAAAGATCAACTGGCAAAAGAGTATAATATTTATATATTTTATGGTACAGATGGCGACGACTGGGATACTGATGGTAAAGAGCTAAATGATAATCTTATTAGACTTTTTCCCATAAGTGCGAGAATAGGTTTTACAATTG
>JASEGF010000217.1 GCA_030017935.1 Bacteroidales bacterium
AAATTTATTACCGAAAATTATGGTCAAAATTATTATCAATTCCGAAGATATAAAGCTAAGGGAAAAGTTCAAGAAGCCCATGAAGCTATTCGTCCAACTGATTTATCTAAACCTACTATTGATGCTTCTGGACAAATCAAAAGACTTTATGAACTTATATGGCGTCGAACTATTGCTTCGCAAATGGCAGAGGCAGAATTTATCCGTGCTACTATCACCATAGCTTCTAATGTCAATAAATATCTATTTTTAGCTAAAAGTGAAACTCTTACTTTTGATGGTTATCTGAAAATTTATCAAGAAAAAGATAATGTAGAAGATGATGAAGATACTCAAGCTGCTTCTAAAATCGATATCTCTCTCTTTAAAGTTGGTGATCAATTAAACTATAAAGAAATATCAGCCAAGCAAAGTTTCACTAATCCACCATATCATTATAATGAAGCTGCTCTTGTTAAAAAATTAGAAGAGTTAGGTATAGGGCGTCCTTCTACTTATGCTACCATTATTACTACTATTCAGCAAAGAGATTATGTAGAGAAAAAAACTATTCCTGCTCAGGAAAGAAATATTAAAATTTTCACTTTAGATAATTCTAAAAAAATTAAAATTACTGAAAAAAAAGAAAAATTCGGCGGTGAAAAGCAAAAATTGATCTCTACTGAATTAGGTAGGGTAGTAACTGATTTTCTCATTAAATATTTCGCAGATATTATGGATTATAACTTTACAGCTGACATAGAAGAACGTTTTGATAAAATAGCTACAGGTGATGAACAGTGGCAAAAAATGCTTGCTGATTTTTATAAAAATTTTCATCCAAAGGTTGAAGATGTTACACAAACTTCGGATAAACAACATATCTCTAAACTATTAGGTGTAGATCCTAAAACAAATAAAAATGTTTATATTACTTACACTAAATATGGCATGGCTTTACAATTAGGCGATTATACTGACAATGAAAAGCCTATTTATGTCTCTATTAGCAAAAAACAAAAAGTAGATTTTAATGAAATAACTTTAGAAGAAGCTTTGAAATATTTGGAATTGCCTAAAGAACTTGGTGAATATGAAGGTGATAAAGTGATAATAAATGTCGGCCGCTATGGTCCTTATGTTTTGTATAAAAATAAATTTTATTCTATCAAAAATCTAGATAAACCTCTGACTGATTTTACACTAGATGAAGCTATTAAAATAATTTCTCAACCAAATGGTCTTATTAAAACTATTTCAGAAAAACCATTGATACAAATTTTTGTAGGACGTTATGGCCCTTACATTAAAACTGAAGACGGTAATGTGCCTATTCCCAAAGGTGTATCTATTGATAATATCTCAGAAAATGACGTCAAAGAGCTAATAGAAAAACACAAAGCTAAAAAGTCAAAAAAATGAAAGAAATATCTAATTTTTTCGATTCTTTTTCATTAAATCATAGCAATTACAAAAATTCTCAATTATATAGTAACGTTATAAATTTACAAAATAATGAAAATATTCCTTTAGATGCTAATACTATAGCTCTTATCAATTTTTCTATCAATAATGACAGAGAAAAATTTATTACAAGTTTAATAAAGCTCAGATCTTATTTATATTCATATAGTAATATAGATAAAGTTCAAATATTAGATTGTGGCTCTTTCATTAATAGTGTAAATGCTAAAGATAGCATTGATGGATTAGCATATGTATTATCAGATTTAATATCTACTGGGATAGTACCGATTATTATTAGCGATGATAGGTCTGTTATTTTAGCAATTCATAAAGCTTATGAGCATATAAAACGTTATTACAATTTAGCTTTTATTTTACCATTTATAGATATAAATAATGACAATTTATGGGAAAAATCTAAAGATTTATTACCTTGGCATGATTATATTTTTAGGAATAATTTACTTTTAAACACTGCAACTTTCATCGGATATCAAAGCTATCTGACAGATAGTGATGCTCTACAATGGGTAGAAAATAATTTTTTTGATTTATTGAGATTAGGTGATATTCGCGAAAATATAAAATCTGCAGAACCATATATTAGAAATTCTGATATTATTTGCATAGACATGAATGTAATGAAAAAATCTGAGGCTCCTGCTACTATGCTTGCACTTCCTAATGGATTGTATGCTGAGGAACTTTGTCAACTATCATATTATGCTGGTATGTCTGATAAATCATCAGTTTTTACTTTCTATAATTACAATCCAGACAAAGATTTAGAAGATCAAACTATGCAGCTTATTGCTCAGGCTTTATGGTATATAGCAGAAGGTGTTTCTCTACGAGTGAAGGATTATCCTTATACTCCCAAAACGCAAATGCTCAAATATACTGTTATCATGGATTCTCCTATCAATGAATTAATTTTTTACAGAAGTACTCGCTCAGATAGATGGTGGATAGAGCTACCCATAAATAATACTACTCATATACATCGTCATACTCTCATTCCTTGTCTCTATGAAGATTATTTAGCTGCACTACAAAATAAAATTCCTCTAATTTTTTGGAATGCAATAAAGAAAAAGGCTTAAAAGAATTATTGGTTCTATTGGGTAAAGATTAAAAAAGAGTAATATTATAAAAATGAATTTTATTTATTACTCGACAGTTAAATATTAACCACAGAGTTCTCAAAGAAGGCACAGAGAACACAGAGCAAATTGTCCGAACTGGGATTTGAGGGATTAAAGGATTTTAGGATTAGCCCCGTGAGATAACTAATTATTCTACCTTTAATGTATAATTTACTCTGTATCTCACGGTGTAAATTGTCTGAACCATGATTTGTGGGATTAAAGGATTTTGGGATTTTGTCTTTTCCAGGTTTTATTTCAATGACTTTTTTCGTTTTAACACAAACTTTTCATATCCAACGAGGTAAACATAATTCCACCACCATCCTGATAACTTTTTAAATAACATTCCCTTTCTCAATTTGTAGGTTTTATAATGTTTCATTATGCCAAGATAAGAGTTCATGCTTTTGATAAATTCATTTCGCTCTTCTTCTGATGGCTTGCGCTCTTTCACTATGCTGTTCTGTTTTTCAATAGCTGTGTAAAAATTAACTTTAGTGCGGTTAGCGATATAAATACGATTGGGTTTTATTACTGCGCCAAGAAACCTTACTCCTTTGCTGTAATGTTGCAGGTATATTTTTTTAGGATGCAAAACAAGGTGTAAGTTTTGAAGTAGATAGTTTGAAAGGTGTGGAATAAGATATTTTAGATATTCTTTGTCAGGATGTATCAATATAAAGTCGTCAACATATCTACCGTAATAGCGTATGCCTAAATTTCGTTTTACATAATTGTCAAAATTAGCC
>JASEGF010000218.1 GCA_030017935.1 Bacteroidales bacterium
TCGGAGTTTTTATAGGAGCTATAACATTTACGGGTTCATTAATAGCTTGGGGTAAATTGACAGGAAAAGTAACTCCCAAACCTGTTGTTTACAAAGGTAAAGATATTATTAATATTTTATTATTAGTAATATCTGTGGTTTTAGGAGTATTTTTTGTACAGGCTACAGGAATAGAAGGTATGCCTTATCTAGCTATAATGACCGCTATAGCTGCATTTTTTGGTATAATGTTAGTAATGGCAATAGGTGGTGCAGATATGCCTGTAGTTATCTCTATGTTAAACTCTTTATCTGGCTGGGCAGCAGCAGCTTCTGGCTTTACCCTTGGGAATGATTTATTGATAGTTACTGGTGCTTTGGTTGGTAGTTCAGGTGCTATTCTTTCTATTATTATGTGCAAAGCTATGAATAGATCTTTCTTTGCTGTGATATCAGGTGGTTTCGGTCAAGAGGTTAAAACTGGTGCTAAAATCGAAGGTAAAGTTAGTTCTATTACACATGATGAAGCTGCAGAATGGTTAAAAGAAGCTCAGTCTATTGTTATCGTTCCAGGATATGGGATGGCTGTAGCTAAAGCTCAGTATCCTATTCATGACCTCGTAGAGAAACTTAGAAAAGAAGGAAAAACAGTTAAATTCGGTATCCACCCAGTTGCGGGCAGGTTACCTGGTCATATGAATGTTTTATTAGCAGAGGCAAATGTACCTTATGATATTGTACTAGAAATGGATGAGATCAATCCAGAACTTCCAGAAACGGATGTAGTATTAGTAATAGGTGCTAATGATACTGTAAACCCTGGTGCCCAAGAAGATCCTTCTAGCCCTATTTATGGCATGCCAGTAGTAGAGGTTTGGAAAGCTAAAAGAGTTATTGTCATGAAAAGATCTATGGCTGTCGGTTATGCAGGTGTCGAAAATCCATTATTCTATAAAGAAAATACTGCTATGCTTTATGGTGATGCTAAAGAAAGCGTTGAAAAATTAAATTCCCTTTTGTAAATATAATTTATTTATGTACAATACAAAGAGACACATTGAAATGTGTCTCTTTTTTATATTTTATTTGTAGTTATGAATTTTTGTAATAAATAAATTATTACTGTGAATTTATCAATAATAACTATATTTCTTATGAATATAATAAATTTCTACTTAATTTACTTTTCTTTGTCAAACACAAAAAGAAAAGCAACAAAAGAAAGGCAATTCAATAAAGATAATATTTAAATAAACAGAAAGAGCCTCAAAAATGAGGCTCTTTCTGAAAAAAATTTTTTCTTATGAAAAAATTAGTTGATTAGTTTACGATCCGAGAGCAAATCTATAAAATTTAATAACTTGTATTTCAGGATCAATAGATTTTATATAATCATTAACGTTTTTGTCATTTTCCATGATGTATTCTTGGTTGAGGAGAGTACTTTCCTGGTAAAATTTATTTAATCTACCTTGAGCGATTTTTTCAATTAGATCTTCTGGTTTACCTTCTTTTCTAGCTAATTCTCTAGCTACATCTAACTCTTTATCTATAACATCTTGAGAAACATCACTTTTGTCAATAGCTATTGGATTCATAGCAGCTATTTGCATAGCTAAATTATGACCGAGTTCTTGAGCTTTTTCAGAAGATTTAGATAATCCGATTAGAGCACCTACACGACCATTATGGTGATTATAACCAATTACTAAAGGAGCTTCTATATATTGATAATGGGAAATTTGAATTTTTTCGCCACATTTTCCCATGTAGTTATTAATACTTTGCTCAACTGTAAAGCCGTTAATAGTGACTTTTAAAAGATCTTCTAATGATTTTATTTTATTTTGTAAAGCTATATTTGAAATATCGTTAGCTATATTAACAAATTCTTCATTTTTAGAAACGAAATCTGTTTCACAATTGAGCATCATGATAATACCAAAAGATTTATCATCAGATATTTTAGTGATTACTATGCCTTCATTGGCAGATCTATCTGCTCTATTACTAGCAACTTTTTGGCCTTTTTTTCTTAAAATTTCTATAGCTTTATCGAAATCACCTTCGGATTCTTCTAAAGCTTTTTTGCAATCCATTACACCTAAACCAGTGAGATCACGAAGTTTATAAACATCTTTTGCACTAATGTTTGCCATATAATTATTCCTTTTTTCTTGTTCTACGTTGTTTATTTCCTTTTCCTTCTTCTTCCGCATCAACAGAAGCTTCCATAACTTTAATTTTCTTTTCTTTTAATTTTTCTTCGTTAAATTCCTCATCTTCTTTTTCTGCGTCTTCCATAGCACCTATTCTATCATTGTAACCTTTTTTCACAGATTCTACGAAACTTTCTAAAATTGTTTGTATAGATTTAGCAGCATCATCATTAGCTGGTATAGGATAGTCAATGATTTGTGGATTAGCATTAGTATCTACGATAGCGAAAACAGGGATATTTAGTTTGTGAGCTTCAGCTACAGCGATATGTTCTTTTACAATATCTACTACAAAAAGGGCACTCGGCAGACGTACCATATTTACTATTGATCCTAAAGTTTTTTCTAATTTAGCTCTTTGTCTAGCTAGTTGTAGCCTTTCTCTTTTAGAAATATTAGAAAAAGTAGGATCATTCATCATTTTGTCAATTTGTTGCATTTTTTTGATAGATTTTCTGATAGTAACAAAATTAGTAAGTAATCCACCAGGCCAGCGTTCAGTGATATAAGGCATGTTAATACTTTTTGCAGCATTGCCTATAATTTCTTTTGCTTGTTTTTTTGTGCCTACAAATAATATTTTTTTGCCTGCACGACCTAAATTATAACCAGCTTGATTAGCTTCTTCTAATTTTGCTAGTGTTTTATTTAGATCTATAATATGTATCCCATTTTTTTCCATAAAAATATATGGAGCCATATTAGGATGCCATTTACGAGTTAGATGTCCAAAATGACATCCAGCTTCTAGGAGTTGATCAAATGTTAATTGTTCCATTTATTATTTTTTTTGTTTACATTCCTTAATTATATCAATTATTGAGTAGCACAATATAAATTTTGTAGTCTCAATAATTTGGATACTAAACTTTGATATTTCATCAGCACTAACGCTTAGAGAATTGATTCTTTTTACGTGCTTTTGGTTGACCAGGTTTTTTACGTTCAACCATACGAGAATCTCTCGTTAAAAGTTTATGTTTCTTTAATATGGGTTTAAATTCTGGATTTTCTTCTACTAAAGCTTTAGCTATAGCTAAGCGTAAAGCCTCAGCTTGTCCTTTTATACCACCACCATCCAATCTACCTTTTAC
>JASEGF010000219.1 GCA_030017935.1 Bacteroidales bacterium
AAATTAAATAGTCGTCTTTTAAAAAGTCAATATGAATATTTTATTTGAAAAAAAATATAGAAAATTTTATAATATGGTTTTTGAAAAGATAAAAATAGCCTCACTAAAATTTGCAAGTTTTATGCTACAAAGTTACAAAATATTGCAATATTTTGAGTAATAAATTATCAATAAATTATTAATAATCAAATGATTATCGTATTTTTAAAGGACGACTATTTAATCAAATTGATATACTCTACAAGCTCTTAAAACAAAGACATTGTAAGTCCTAATGATAATGTATGCATATTTTTAGGTACATTGCTTACAAATACTGAAGATAGATTATAATTAATACTTAAGTTAATAATTTTATAACCTATCCTCATATATACACCATAATAATATTTTTCTAAATTATCTATGTTATATATTTTTTGTTTAAAATCTGCATTTATTTGCTTTAAATGATCAGTAATTTTTATTCCAAAAAATCCACCTAGTGCTAGACGAAAAGTATTTTCTCCTTTTGAAGTATATGAAAACTCTACAGGTAAATAAATATATGGCAAAACTAATTTTTGCTTTTTATAAATATTTTGTGGATTAAAATAAAAAATCGAATCTTGGGAAATCAAATCACTTTGAAATCTGATATTATCTATTTTCATACCTAAACCACAAGCTATAGCAAATTGACTATTGCCCAGCATAATTGGATAAATAAAATTAGCTGCAAAAGATGGTTGAAAATCATTCAATGTCATACTATCTTTTTGAGATTTATCCATATCTAACCAAAAATTCTGATAAAAGGAAACAAAGAACTTTTGTGGTTTAGAGCTTAATTGCGGTTCTATAGCCAAATTAGGTTCTACAAACGTTGTATCTATTTGAGAAGATAATTTCATAATACTTACACCGACTATAAATAATATTAAAAATGTTTTTTTCATAAATATATTTTTTACAAAGTTAATAGTTAAATTGATTATTAAAAATTTAGAACTTTAATTGAAGTAAAACCAGTATTATTAAAAAGATCAATTAGATATACACCTTTATTATAATTATTCATATCTAATACATATTGCTGCATATTCGATGGTATCTGGTCAGTGAATACATTTCTGCCCTGTATATCTAGTATTTTAATAGATATATCAGCATTTGAAGGATTAATAAAATTGATATATAATTTATTGTCAATCATATAGTAATTAATAGGAAGAGAATAATCATTTATAGACAGAGTATTATCTACAATGAATTTAGAAATAATCGGCAAATGATCACTATTCCCATGCAGAGCATTTAAAACATTTGATGGAACAGTAGTATTAGTAGGATCGTCTAACAAATCTTTATTAAAATGTAGTCCATCTTGTCCAAGTGTTGTGTAGGAGTTAGCAAGATATTTAAATCCTTTAGCACCAGTAATAGTATTGATATTTCCTAAGATAAAATCGAATCTATCATCTAATCCTCCACCGCTAAAACAATCTGAAGTACTATGTGTAGACTGTGAATGATAGAGAGAGAAATATTGATCATTTGACCAATCACCAGATTTATTAATAAAATCATAAAATCTAATATTAGCATTGGGGTGATTAGTCAGTTGCTGATATGCTCCTTCTGAAGAACTATAAACATTAAAATCACCCATGACCAAATAATTGGTATTTTCATTAAAATTATTTAAGAAATTCATTAAGGTTTGTGCCATAGCTGTTCTATCAGAGGCGTCAGTATCAGTATTGCCAGCCTTCAAATGCATAACTATACAAGTGAGATATACAGTATCTCCATTTTCTAATGCATCATTTTCAAAATAAAAAGTGTAAATATTAATATCTCTATAAGTGGTAGCCAGAGAGACCCAAAAAGAAAGTGTCATTTTCCTACTATCATAATATAGCATATTTATTATGGGGCTTCCAGAATAGTTAGATTTAGGTGTTTTAGCATAATAATCTCTACCATTTTGATTTAATACATTAGCTCTAAATCCATCAATATAAGTGTCATCTGGGGCTATCTCTACTACACCTAATATATCTGGTAAAGTATAATCAATAATTGTCTTTAAATATTCATTTTTATTACTTACATTATTATTACTTGTAGTACAATAGTTTGGGTAAAAGCCATAATTTAATAAATTATAAGTCATCACTTTAATGGTATCTTGACTATAAACGATAGAATATAGCAGTGATAAAGCGATTATTAAAATTATTTTTTTCATAGTAAAAAATTAATTAAGCAAAATTAAAAATTTTAGAAAAATGTTGAATAAACATTGATATAATTAATTAAGCTAATTTAATGGTAAAAAGTCTTTATTTAAAAAAACATTTACATCTTTTACTGTTTTTTGAACAAAATCAAAATCATGGCCATAGTTATTATAAATAGTCTTTATGTAAAATTTATTTTTATTTTCTAAAACTTTAGCAAGAGTGTCTGACTGAATAGCAGAAATCACTTCGTCATTTTTTCCATGTAATATTAAAACAGGAATATTTAATTTATCAATATTTCTCAAAAGATTATCTTTACCTTCCCATCTTTCAGGGAATTGTTGATATGAACCAAAATACATAGTCAGAATATTATCTTCTGGTACAAGAGTTTGGTCATATTCACCAGATATCAGTACTAATCTGCTAAAGATATTTTCTGTATTCTCAGCTATCGCTAGAGCACCTCTAGCTCCCATTGAATAACCTATTAAAAAATTATTATGTGAACTATTCAAAATATGTATAGAATCTTGTAAAAATGGCAGTAAAGTATCTAAAACGAATGGTAACTGAGGATACATAGCCATAGTTTCTACAGTTTCAGGGTAATATTGAGAAGCATAAACACTTTTGCCCATATCAGGAATGATAACATGATATCCCATAGATAATAATTCATTGCAGAAACTGGTCTGGTCGCACCACGATAATGGTGATAGATCCCACCCATGCAGTAATATTACGGTACCTCGTGTAAAAAAATTATTATTTGCTAGCAAATAAACATTCACATCATAATTGGCTCTTTTAATTTTAAATGTCGTATCTTCTCTGTTATCAACATACAAAAACGATTTATGAGTAGTTAATTTCTCGAAATTTAGTTTTTCTTTTCTTTGACAGCCAATAATTGTAGTCAATATTATTATTAAAATAAATAAATA
>JASEGF010000021.1 GCA_030017935.1 Bacteroidales bacterium
AATCTTTATCCACTCAAAACGTTATAGAACTATTTATTTTATTTCATCAAAAATCCATATTCATAAACTTTTTGTTCTATTTTTTTGGATAAAATTGCAATAGCAAATTTTAGATTACTTAAAAGTTCCATATATTTTTTATCATCACTTTTATTTTTCATCTTCCCTTTGTCGTCTCTACCTTGGAAATATTCTCTGATATCGTAATAGCTAGCATTAGGATTAGAATCGGGTTGTGAGTGATAGTATCGCCAGAGCTCTCTACCAGCATCGAATACTGCTTTTGCTTCGTTAGAAAAAACTAAAATAGTATTTTGTTTTTCTGAATTATCGAAAATAGTGTTTTCATCATTAGTTTTTATTTTCCCTTGTATGAAATCGGTCATGAAATGGCTGTCAAATTTATCTCTTGCATTCACCTCGTCCTCTGTGAATGGTATCCAATGATTTATGCCTTCTTTTGATGTGATCCTATTTTGAGTATGAAACAAGGTAAATGCAAGGCAGTCATTCTGAAATTCTGTATCTGTTTTCCATCCATCGTTAGGATAAAGAAATTGGTCACGATCATTTAGCCAAGTGGCTTCTATACAATGACGCACTGAAAAATAAATAGACGATACTATTAAATTATTAGATGTAATAATATTTGTGTGATTAAAGTTATTATCCGATGTAATACGTATATAATTTTGATTTTGGAAATCATTACCTCTTGTATTCATTATACCTATATAATATGGATTTTTATCATAAAATTTGCTATACCAATCATTAATATATTTAATATTATTTAATATTATGATTTTTTTCTGTTTAACAAAAACACCATTTTCATT
This sequence comes from Bacteroidales bacterium, assembly GCA_030017935.1. Taxonomy (GTDB): domain Bacteria; phylum Bacteroidota; class Bacteroidia; order Bacteroidales; family DTU049; genus DTU049. The sequence goes on from JASEGF010000021.1 coordinate 840, forward strand.
ATACACATCAGCTATTATTTGATTAACATTTTCTTTAATAGATGTATCCCATATATGAAAACCAATAGGAAATTTGCCTTTTACATTATCAAAAGTATAAGCTGGTACCACAAAAAGTTTACACAATTTCGCTTGAAAAATATTCCTAAATACTTTAAAATTATCAGCTTGAAGTATTTTAAGTTTCGAGAAATGAGCAAGAATACAATCGGGGATTTCTTTATAAATTCTTATTAAAAACTGAGCAAAAATCTCATTACTTGCATTACCAATTTCATTTTTATATCGCAAATAAATTTTATTATTAGTGGCAGTTTTTGCTTTATTTTTTCCAGTACCTGTAACAGTTTTTGCTGAGGCAGCTTCTGCATAGGGTGGATTGATATAAATTACTAATTTTTTTCTTTTTTCTGGGTCATTAATTATTTCCTGTAACCCTTCTGGGAGTTTGCTGAAATCATCATTTAAAAAATCAAATTGAAATACATGGCTTTCTATAAGATTAGCTCCATTTTTTATTCTGTCTTTCATAACCTCCACATCTTGTTCATCTAAGGTAGAAGCCCAAATGTTATATTTGTTGGTAAGTCCAGCAAGCAGATTGCCAGTGCCGGCAGCACAATCCCACACATAATATTCGTCTTGCCAGTTTTCGCCTAGCACATCGGTAAGGTATTTTTGTGAGAGTTCCACCCAAATCTGAGGAGTAAAAAAACTTCCTTTTCGTTCGCGAATATCTTGTGGCACCAACAAGTCGCGGCGTTCCACAATGTAATCCCAATATTCTTCTAATGGTGGGCGTTCATATTTATTCCAAAATTGATTATGTGCTTTTTGATTATCTTTAAATTCTGCTTTTTTACTACTGAATAGACCAGTTTCATCTGTTTTTCTATCCAGTTCATAATGATCATGTTTTAGTAAAACAAATAGCTTATCTTTTAGAGTAATATTCTCATCAGAAAGTAAGTCGGCTAAATAAAAATCTCCATCAATGATACCACTTTTTTTGGCAGCATCCCAATTAACATCAATACTTGGCTTAACTGTCTGCAACCACTTATTATAAACCACCATGAAATTATTTTTATCAATCCTTATTTTGCTTTGACCAAAATTGCCATGTTTGAAGTTATCTTTTATAAATTTTTTTAGATCTTTATCATCATTTTCATAATAAAACAATAGAGTTTTTTCATCAATATTTTTTTTTACCTTATCATAAATAATCTGAAACTCTTTGGTAGAATGATTAGAAGGAGTGACTTTCCAGTTAAAATCATTTATATAAAAAATATCATGAATGTCATTATAAGGAATAAAAGCAATCTTTTCTGCATCAAAAGCACCAAGGAAAGATGGAGGTAAATATTTGTCAAAAGTACGAGCTCTACCAATAGTTAATATCAGCTGAACAATAGAAGTATAAATATCTGAAGAGCCTGCTTTTGCCTCAGCCCATAACAAAGATTGTGGTTCTGTATCATCTTTTGTAGCTTGCCACATGCTAACACAAAAGTCTACATTGCCGATTATTTTTGTACAATCATATAACCAGAAATAATCATGAGCAATTTTATTTTTCAGTTCTTCCTCTCTGATATTCCCATATTTCATAAAATTAATAGTATTTTAGACAAAGTTAATATAAATTTTTTATGTTCTCACAACAGGATATTCAAGCCATTCTTTGTTTTTAAACAATCTGCCATTGGCTTTTTTATTTCTTTTTACTCCATCTGCTCCCCATGTTCCCCATTGTTTAAAAAAGAAAGGTATATTTTGTTTTTTGCATTGTAAATATATGTTATTCACCCATTCAGGTTTTATTAACCTGGCTCTATTACCTGACTCACCACCTACTATTACCCAATCAATATTCTTAAAATCTATTTTATCGATGGGACCAATCAAAGGTTCAAATGAAACGAATTGTATTGTTGACTTTATTTTTCTCAAAATATCAATACGATATGTGTAAGATGAATTCTCCACTGTCACACCAAGCCACACATTGTCTGGTACATTATGATTTTGAAAATATTCAAACATATTTTCGGCTCTTTTTGTCAAAATTTGATATGTATGTTGTGGTGTTTTTTTGATAATGTCAAAAATTTGATCTAAATATTCATCGGGCATATCTTCATGAAATAAATCGCTCATTGAATTTACAAAAAATCTTTGTGGTTTTTTTATTTTTAATGGTTCATCTAGGCGATGTGGTAAAATTTGAAATTTGAAACCATCTTTATAATCTTCCATTCCCATAGCTTGTAGCCTTTTAGCAAAAGAGGCTGCATAGCAATTTTTACAGCCTTCAGATATTTTGCTGCATCCTTTGCTGGGGTTCCAGACTCTGTCTGTCCATTCTATTTTAGTGGGATTCATTTTTTTATATTTATTATTTGACTTGCAATTTTTTTAGCTGTTCCATTGTTAGATGCAAAAACAAAATGATATATTGGCACATTGCGATTGTTATATAAAACTAATGGTTGTTCTGTTACATAATTCCAAATTGTTTTTAATCTTTTAGTATACAATTCAGCTATTTTTTCAATGGAATCATTTATCTTTTGAGTAATTTCTATTTCACCAAATAATGTATTTTCTTTTTTACTCTTGTAAAATTCCTTTTGTATTTCATCTTTTGTTATTCCAAAAAAACTTTCAAGTTTATTAATATTTTTAAGATTCCCTTTTCTATCTAATAACCTATTAATTATAATACCACTTGGCAGTAGTATCCATATATCTACTTTTTTATTTTTTAATTTCTCTATACTAGCCCAATTTAATTGCATACCAAATGGATCAAGTAATATAAGGGCTACTTTTGAATTATCTAAATAATTACTAAATGAACTCAATACTTCATTAATGTCTTTTGGCAAAAATTCATATTTTGATTTTTTATCAAAATATTGTTCTATTTTGTTTTTTAAATTTTCTAATGCTTTTTTATCTATATCAATAAAATAGTATTCGTCAAATTTCTTATCAAGACTAACAACTCTTTCTGCTGAACCTTTATAAACATTTATTTCAGATTCATCAATATCTAATTCTGAAAATAAAAGTGTATCATGTTTATCTTGATTTTTATGAGAAGATCTGTCACCACAACCAGCAAAACCGTCAAAATATATTATTGTTTGTGGCCATCCATTGTGTTTTATTCTTTGATTTAACATTATTGTTAAATACGCATTTACATATTTTTCGAAGGCAACTAATTTTTGTTCTGTCCATATACCGCCCCAATTTTGATTTTTATTTTGCATAAAAAATTTTTTTACTAAATTAATGAATTTTCTTGTTAATTAATTATTTTAATTACAAATCGATGAATAAAACTGTACAAGCAAGCCGAACTCTCGAGAATTATCAGATACCTACCCATATAGATAATTACAGAAACTTAATCAAAAGCCTAGAAAATAAAATTGATAAAAAAAATTACGAACTTCACGGTCTATCTAATGATGACATAATAAAGATAAAAAAATTGTGTGGGAATAAACTGGTATGAGAAAAATTATCAAACGACGATTAAAATCTCTGCTTTAACAATAATTTATGATTACGAGCAACTATGCTTACTTATAAAACTATAAAGTTAAAAATCAAAAGATAATTCATTAAATAAATTTTTTTAATTTTGCAACACAAACCAATTAAAAATATAAAAATATGAAAAAATTAAATGTAGTTGCAAAAAAAGTAGCTTTATTAATGTTCATTAGTTTATTTAGCATAGCTGCTTATTCTCAATTTTATATTAATGTGGGTGGTGGCTACAATCTAGGAATAGCTACTCAATCATTATTATTCAATTATGAAGGCACAAATGATATCGAAAAAACAGAAAATGTGAAAGTCTCATTGGGCAAGGGGCTAAATTTTGGACTAAATCTTGGCTACATGTTTAATGGTAATATCGGTATAGATTTGCAATGTTCATATTTATTAGGAGATGAAACTAGTGGAGAATCTAAAGATAATTTTACTTATTTTAACATTAATTATTATGATTATGAAAAAGAATCTATCAAAAGTCAGATGTTTAGAGTAAATCCATCCATAATAATAGCTAGTGGTTTTGATAAGCTAGACCCTTATGCTAAATTTGGTGTGATATTAGGCTTTGGCTCTATTACTTATAATCGTTTGTATGAGGAATATGAAAATAATCAAATACAGGATAAAGAAGTAGAAAAGTGGAAAATGGATGGAGGAATGGCTTTTGGCATTTCATCAGCTCTTGGACTTATGTATCACATATCAGATTTAATATCTGTTTATGGAGAATTAAATTTAGTAGGTATGAGCTATGCTCCTAAAAAAGGTGTAATGACTGAGTATACCATTAATGGAGCAGATCAATTGCCAGAATTGACCACAGATGACAAAGAAATTGACTTTGTAGATGATATTACTTATGATTATGATAATCCTCCATCATCAGCAGAACCTAGTAAAGAACTAAAATTTTATTTCCCTTATAGCAGCATAGGCCTTAATATTGGAGTTAGATTTTCATTCTAGTTGATTTAATTTTTGTTAAAATATCTTAAAAAAGCAGAATTTTTTATTCTGACCTTTTATATTTATATTTGTAAAAAAAATTATGAAAAAGATTAATTTAGTTATAGTTATTATTTTATCTTTTATCTTGTCGATAGATGCTTTTTCACAAAATTTAAGTTTAGGTGCTAAAGGTGGACTAAATCTATCTAATATGATAGTTAAATATGATGATGAAACCTTGAGCGATGACTTTAAAATGCTTGCAGGTTTTCATGTTTATCCTTTCGTAGAGTATTCTTTTTCAGATCTTTTCGCAATAGATGCAGGCTTAAATTTTCAATCTCGTGGTTACTCATTTGAAGGAGATATTGTCAAAGGTCGTTACACCACTTTGTATTTAGATATACCTATAAATGCTAAGTTTAATTTTGATTTAGGTAGTGTAAAATTATTTTGTAATGTGGGTCCCTATGTTGCATTTGGTATAGGAGGTACAGTTTATACAGAAACTAACATAGGTAGTTTGACAACTACTGCCAGGAGAGATATAGACTGGGGAGATGATTTGAAATCTACTGATTTTGGACTAAATATAGGTGTCGGCCTCGATATTAATAATTTTATCGTTGGTTTGAATTATGGCGGGGGAATAGCAAACCTATATAATATACATGATTACGACAACAGAGCTTATAATTATGTGTTAAGCCTATCTATAGGTTATAAATTTAATCTATAGATACTTATGATTTTCTCTAAATATATAAATTAATTATTTTTGTAAAAAAAATTATGAAAAAGATTTTTATTTTTAGTTTTGTAATGATTATATCATTTACAAATGCAATATTTGCCCAAAATATTAGCATAGGAGCTAGAGCTGGCTTGAATTTATCAAGTATGTTTATAAAAGAGGGCAGTTATAGTTTTAATGATAATTTAAGTATGTTGACAGGATTTCATATAAATCCTTATGTAGAGTATTCTTTTTCAGATAAATTTGCTTTAGAGGGAGGTTTATCATTTCAAACTCGTGGAACTATTTTAAATGAAACAGATATGATAAGACAGAAAATCACACCTCATTACATAGATATACCTATTAATGCTAAATTTTATTTTAATATAGGTAAACCTAAAATATATGTTTATGCTGGACCATATTTAGGTATAGGCCTATTCGGTAAAATAAAGCAATATAGAAATGATGCTTTATTAAGTGAAAGAACGCTAGAGTGGGGGCAATATATACCTGCAGATTTAAATAGACTAGATTTCGGTATTAATGGTGGAGTAGGAATAGATATTAATAATTTTAGTATAGGTGCTCAATATGGCTATGGATTTTTAAATGTTTCTACATTAGATAATTATGGTGTCAAAATGCATAATTATGTTATTAGCATATCTATAGGGTATAAATTTGATCTATAAAATTAGGTGTTTTGTTAATAATTGATTGGGAAATTGGGTGAATGGGTGACGGGGTGAGGGGGAGAGGGGGAGATTAGTGATTAGTGATTAGTGATTAGTGATTAGTGATTAGTGAAACTGGGAGACGGGGAGACGGGGAGACGAGGTGAGTAGTGAGGAGTAAGGAGTGAGGAGTTATTGAGCAAAATGCTAGTTGGCTGATGTTATTAATCCACAAATTAAAGGTAAATGTTGAATAGTTGAATAGTTTATTAGTTGATTAGCTCATTAGTTGATAAGTGATAAGTGATAGGTGATAGGGAAAAGGTAAAAGGTAATAGGGGTTAGAGTTTAGTAGTTAGGAAGTTTATTAGTTGAGCAAAATGCTAGTTGCCTGTTGTTATTAATCCACAAATGAGCACAAATTAAAGATTAATATTGATGAGATGATTAAAGGGATGTCTAAATAGTAGTTTTATATTAAAAAAACGCTTTGTCAAATCATTTCCCGAGCGGAGACTTTTCTTTTAAAAAAAATTATACTCATAATAAATATAGCTATTACCGTAAATGAACGAGTAATAATTTATTATTAATTAAACGGCCAATTCAATAAGATAACTTCAAAACAATGAAAAAACTTTAAAAAAATAGAGTTATTCTTTTCTATATACTTTGCTCACACCATCAATGGTTTTAATTTTTTCTATTAATTGTTTTAGATGTTCTATATTATTTACATACAATTTTATTTCACCAGAGAAAGTACCTTCTGTCACTTCTAAGAAAAAATATCTAATATTAGAATTCATCTCTTCTGAGATCAACCTGCTAATATCTTTTACAATGCCTTTCCTATCACTACCTTCCAGGCCAATACTAGTTTTGAACTCTAATGGTCTATTTTCTTCCCATTTTACTTTAGTTACATCATTGCCAAAGAAAGCTGCTTTTTCTTTGAAAACAGGACAAGTAGTTCTATGAATTTCTAGGGTATTAGCATCTCTGAAGAAGCCTATTAGAATGTCGCCAATAATAGGATTACAGCAATCGCTCAAAATATATTTAATTTGTTGATTAGTATCTAGCTTTATGTTGTCGACATCAGTAGTCATTGTTGTGAGATCTCTATCATCATCACTATTTTTATTTGTTGAAGAATGTCTGAAAAGTCTAGAAAAAGTCGATGGACGTTGAGATTGTATAAATTGTTTCAATTGTTTAACATCCAATTGACCTTTGGCAGCTGCTAGATATAATTGTTTATTATTGATATAGCCTAAATGATGAGCAAATTTATTTACTGTATTTTCATTATAGGTTTCTTTTATTTGAGTAAACATTCTTTCAATTATTTCTTTGCCATGTTCAGCCATTTCTAACTCTTCTTTATGCAGAGCAGCTTTGATAGCATTATGTGCTTTAGTAGTTTTTACAAAATTAAGCCAATCGGCGCTAGGACTAGCTTTTTCACTTGTTAAAATATTTACTTGATCGCCACTTTTGAGTATTGTACTTACAGGCACTAGTTTATGATTTACCTGAGCACCGATGCAATGATCTCCTAAGTCTGTATGAATAGCATATGCGAAATCAACAACTGTAGAGCCTTTAGGTAATTGTAATAGTTTTCCTTTAGGAGTAAAAACGGGTATTTCATCAGTAAAAAGAGCAAACCTGAGGTCATCCAAAAAATCTAAAGCATTTTCATTTGGATTTTCTAAAATATTTCGTATAGAGTTTAACCATTCATCTAGAGTGCTCGTCTTGCCATTATTTTCTTTATATTTCCAATGAGCAGCATAGCCTTTTTCGGCAATTTCATCCATGCGTTCAGACCTAATCTGTACCTCTACCCATCTACCTTTATTACTCATTAACGTTACATGTAAAGATTCATAGCCATTAGCTTTAGGCACAGATATCCAATCGCGTAAACGTTCGGGATTCATAGTATATACATCTGTAACTATACTATACACTCGCCAGCAATCTGCTCTTTCATTTTCTGGAGTACTATCTAATATTATTCTAATAGCAAAAACATCATAAATATCTTCGAAATTTAGCTGTTTCTGAGTCATTTTGCGATAAATAGATGATATGGCTTTTGTACGCCAAGTGATTTTGTATTTTAAATCAGTTTGATTTAGCCTGTCAATAATAGGATTTAAAAAATCTCTAATAAAAGCATTACGTTCAGTAGAAGTTTCTTCTATTTTAGAGTTAATATAGTTATACATTTCAGGATCATTATATTTGAGTGCTAAATCTTCTAATTCACTTTTTATATTATACAATCCCAATCTGTGTGCTAATGGTGCAAATAAAATGGAAGTCTCAGCTGAGATACGTTGTTGCTTATCGGGAGGCATAGAATTTAAAGTACGCATATTATGCAATCTATCAGCTAGTTTTATCAAAATCACCCTAATATCATCAGCCATTGTTATCAGTATTTTTCTGAAATTCTCAGCTTGAGCAGAAGTATTATTATTAGATTCAGCCAATTGGATAAAATCAGTGATTTTTGTTAATCCATCTACTATAGAAGCTATTTTATCACCAAAATGATTTCTTATATCATCTAATGTATAATCTGTATCTTCAACTACATCGTGTAATAAAGCACTAACAATAGATGTAGTACCTAGCCCTATTTCTTCAGAGCATATTATGGCTACTTCTAGTGGATGATAAATATAAGGATCTCCACTATATCTACGCATGCCTTTATGAGCCTCGCTAGCTAGATTAAACGCTTTTCTAATAAGTGCTCTATTTTCTTTGCTAGTATTGTATCGCAGTGTACGCAATAAATATCTATATCTATTTACTAGATGTTTGCTTTCTTCTTCACTTAGTCCAAATAAATTATTCATATTATACAAATATACAAAATTTTTTTAATACTGCGATGATTTAGCTTCGCCTTCTTTAATATTATTTTTTAAATTCAACTAGATGATTATAAAGTTAATAATTAAAATATATTTATTAGTCTATATTATAAAAATTTTTGTACCATTTAATAAATTCTTTAATGCCATCCTGAACTTTTGTTGAAGGTTTATAACCAAAATCTCTCACTAAATCAGAAACATCTGCTTCAGTGTATGGTACATCACCTGGTTGCATAGGTAGAAATTCCTTAATGGCTTTTTTGCCTAATTCATTTTCTATAGCTTCTATATAGTCTAATAGCTTTACTGGACTAGAATTGCCAATATTATATACCTTATATGGAGCAATATTACTACTTGATGGATCTGGATTATCATTCATAGTGGGCTTAGCTGGTTTATCTATGACTTTAACTACTCCTTTAATTATATCATCGATAAAAGTAAAATCTCTAGTCATATTGCCATAATTAAATACTTGGATAGGATTATTCTCTAATATAGATTTTGTAAATAAAAATAATGCCATATCTGGTCGTCCCCACGGCCCATAGACAGTGAAAAACCTCAATCCTGTAGTAGGGATATTAAATAAATGACTATAAACGTGTGCCATCAATTCATTGCTTTTTTTAGTAGCTGCATATAAACTAATAGGATGATCTACACTGTCTGCTGTGCTCAGAGGCATTTTGGTATTGCCACCATATACACTAGATGAGCTTGCATATACTAAATGTTTAATATTACTATCGCGAGCAGCTTCTAGAATATTTAGAAACCCAACAATATTGCTGTCTATATAGGCATAGGGATTTTCTAAACTGTATCTCACACCAGCCTGAGCTGCTAAATGGCAAATGTTATCAAATTGTTCGTTAAGTATAAGATTTTGGATAGCTTCTTTGTCTTCCAAATTCATTCTTATAAAATTATAATTTAGATATTTAGTACTAGTAATACGTTTGTTCCAACTCACTGCATCTTTATCAATGCCCGTTTCAGCTAATCGAGCATATTTTAAATTCACATCATAATAGTTATTAATGTTATCTATGCCTACCACTACATCGCCTCTTTCTAATAATTTTTTTGTCAAATGAAATCCTATAAATCCAGCACTGCCACTAACAAGTATTTTCATATGAAATTATTTATAAATTAGTAAAATTATCAAAATAATGGCATTGTATCATCATTTCCTTTATTTTTAATGTTTAAATGTTCATAAGCTAATTTTGTAGCTTCACGGCCACGTGGAGTACGTTTTAGATAACCTTGCTGTATTAGAAAAGGTTCATAAACTTCCTCAATAGTACCAGGATCTTCACTCACAGCAGTAGCGATGGTATTTAAACCGACAGGACCGCCATTGAATTTTTCAATAATAGTTGATAAAATTTTAATATCCATTTCATCTAGCCCATGAGAATCGATATTGAGAGCATTGAGAGCATAAAGAGTAATTTGCTTTTCTATAACTCCCGAGCCTTTTATCTGTGCAAAATCTCTAACTCTACGCAATAATAAATTTGCTATACGGGGAGTTCCTCTACTACGGCGAGCTATTTCTTCTGCTGCATTCATGTCTATTTCTACATTTAATATTTTGGCAGACCTGAGCACTATCTGTAGTAAAACATCAGAAGTATAGTAATCTAATCTAGAACTTATACCAAATCTAGACCTCAAAGGAGATGTCAATAATCCTGACCTGGTAGTAGCACCAATGAGAGTAAAAGGATTTAACTTAATTTGAATAGATTTAGCATTGGGGCCAGACTCTATGAGAATGTCTATTTTATAATCCTCCATAGCAGAGTACAAATATTCCTCCACTACTGAGCTGAGGCGATGTATTTCATCAATAAACAATACATCAAAAGGTTTCATAGAAGTTAACAAACCAGCTAAATCTCCAGGCTTCTCTAGTACTGGTCCAGAAGTCACTTTAATATCTACACCTAATTCATTTGCGATAATATATGAAAGAGTAGTTTTTCCTAAACCCGGTGGTCCATGTAGCAAAACATGATCTAAAGCCTCATGACGAGCTTTAGCAGCTTTCACAAAAATTCGTAAGTTTTCAACTATCTGCGGTTGCCCAAAAAATTCACCAAAATCTTTTGGCCTTATCAAGCTCTCATACTCTCGATCCTTTTCACTTAAATTTTCTTTATCTAAATTTAATGCTTCATTCCTAATCATAGTAAAATGTTAAGTTTTTCCAAAGTTACTAAACTTTATTGAAATATATTTACTTCATATGAATTATACAAATTAATGCTGTACTACAATTTTATTAATGTATTTACTTTCATTAATAAATAATTGTAAATAATAAATACCATCAGCTAGATTAGATAAATCTATATAAAAATTATTTTGTGAAATTAGAAATATATTTGTAGGGATTATTCTCCCAGTGATGTCTAATAATGATAATCCCTTTAAGTTCATATCGTCATTTAATTCGATATTTACTCTATCACTAGTAGGATTAGGAAAAATATTTATCAATTGATCTGATATCTCTGCTATATTTTGGCAATTATCTACAAAGGCTACAATAGGGACTTTGCTACTAGAGCAATCTGGTATTTTGATTTCCCAATCATAAAAATAGTAATAATATCCTGGATCTGAAGCCGAACTGCCAGTGATAGATAAAACATTATTTATTTGATAAGGATAATTACTGCCACTATTGTTTCTCCATAGATTAGGTGAACCTGGCCCCCATAGTTTTAGATTATTAGCTATAGGTAAATTAAATCCTAAGTTAATACGAGAGATGCCATTGGGGATATTTACAGTTTTATCAGCAATAATATTCCCTTGGTAATCTGTTAATTCTATATATCTATTGCCTGCTCCCTGAGCATTTACCTCTACTGAAACTAAGATAGAATTAGTATAACTGTCAAAAATCAAATAATGCTGATTAGAATATGTAAAATAACCGCCATTACTAGAACTGCGAGTATCACCAACATTGTAAGAAGCTGATGTGAAATAATCCTGAACCCAGTAAGTAGTTGTCTGCTGTAAAGCTGGAGTAATGAATGACTGACCACTATTAAAAGAAGTTAAGTCTGCCGTAGAATAGTACCATAAAACTTCTCCATTGCCATAAGCACTTAAATTAGCTGTTTCATTTGGACAAATTGTGTCTCCGATGACTGTAGGAGGTTGTGGTCTATTGATATTAACGATGTTTGTTTTAGTAATACTATGACTACCATAACTGTTGCTAGTACTTAAAGATACTGTATAAATCCCATTATTATTGTAAATATGGTAAGGTGATTGTAGATTTGATGTATTGCCATCGCCAAAGTCCCAAGACCAGCTAGTGGGATTATGAAATGACAGATCTATAAATTGAACAAAGCCATTACATGGATTTATAGAATCTATTTGAAAAGCTGATAATGGAGCCACATTTGTAGCATTACAAATCCACACTGCTTCGAAACCACTCAAATTAAGAGCCTGATCAGAATGTAATTTCAAAGTCAATGAATTACCAGAAGAGAATATAGTATCTGGAGCACCAGTAGTATTGCAATATCTACCAAGAGAAGGGCTACTAGTACTAGGTCCATCAAATATTTCTAAATAATCATAATCGCAACTATAACCACTACCAGGTTCTATATCAAAAGAATTAAAAAAAAGCATAATTGATGTTGCACCAGTAGGACTAATAGTGATAATAGCATCAGACATATCATCATAGTTGCCATTAGGACCACCACCATCATACAAAATCCCATTACAATTGGAAACAGTACCACCACTGCCATCTAGTGGCATTTGAACATAACACAAGTTATTAGGATCTATTGAAATGTAATTTGTCATAGTTAAAGTATCTACGCCACAACTATTACCATCCGCTATAAGTGTAACAGAATAATTGCCATAGCCGTTATATGTGTGAGAAGGATTTTGCAAAGTGCTAGTACTGCCATCACCAAAATCCCAATAATATGAAGCTGCATTATTAGATAAATTACTAAATTGTACGGTTAATGGAGCTTGACAATTTTGAGTAATAGACGCTGAGAAATTAGCTGATACACCTGGCTGATATTGATCACCTACACCAATAGCATACATAGCATTAGTAACAGCCTCTACCTCAGCAGAACAAGGACCATATAAGTCTGTAGCTGTCAAAATTGTAAAAAAACGAGCGTCAGCATAAGTAGCTGAAGTAGGCAAATAGTTTACTAAAGTATAATATGCTATCTTAGCTGCCTTGTCTATACCAATACCAGTAACTGAATAGCTATTACCAAGATCATTAGTTCCAGTTTTTCCATTTACTAAAATATAAAACCAATGACTAAAAACCGTACCATTATTATGCACTTCTTCATTTGGATCCCAGTAATCACCATAATAAGTGTCAGGATTTTGATATGTATTAGGATTAGCAAGTGATCTAAAAGCAGAACCTATATCTTCACCTATAGTCCAATTAGCATCAGTAGGTTTAGCATAAAACTCTACAACTGTGCCAAAAATATCACTAAAAGCTTCATTTAATGCACCAGATTCATTAGCATAGACTAATCCTGCTGTAAATTCTGTAAGGCCATGTGTGATTTCATGAGCAGTAATGTCAACAGTTGTCAGTGGAGAATATGTAGCATCACCATCACCATATGTCATTCTAGCGCCATCCCAAAAGGCATTAACATTACTAGACAAGCCAAAGGCAGTGAGGTCTGCATGCACATAATTATATAAGGCAAAACCATTATTATCTATGCTGTTTCTATTGAATGTATTATAAAAATAATCATAATATTTCTCTGAAGCCCAGTGTGCATCAGTAGCAACTTCATCTTGTTGTGCATTTACATTATTCCAGTAATTATCATCATCAGTAAAATCGACAGCACTATAATAATCACTGCCTAGTTGCATATTATAAGTGAAAATACCATTACCTCTGCCAGATTCCCTTAATCTATAATATCCATTGTAATAATCTGTAGTTATAGTTTGAGTGCCGCTATATTTGGTAACAGCTGTCCCTTGTACATCTGCATTTTGTATTTTATTGATAATATCTATAATTTCTCCAGTATTAGCATCTATATAATAATCTTTTTTAGCAAGGGGCTTTTTAGAATAAATAGTTAGCTTGTATGCCAAGCTTTCTCGATCATTAGTTTTATAAATCACTAAATGTGGTTGAGGAGTATAAGTAGCATTTTGATCTTTATTAATAATTTTCAAATATGCCTCCTCAGCACTATCCTGCCACATATATAAATCTGCTTTATGTACATCTAGAGCTATTTTAATTGCCATATCACCACTAATTGATGGGCTAGAAATAGGATGGATGTTTGTCCAAATGGTTCCACTAAAAGAATTTATTTTCCCATTTTTCACATGCAATTTAAAAATAGCCCATTCAATAGGGATAGTATCATAATATTCTTGGTATATATAATGCTCAAATCCTAATAAATCTTTATCTACATTTAATAATTTAAAATTTATTTTATAAGTTTTTTGCCACTCAGAGAGGAGCTGATCAATAGTTTTATCAAAACTACTATTAAATTTAATGTAAGAAGGGAATGTTTTATTATCATTATAATAAATGCGATCAGCACCATTTATTATCTTAGATGCTTCAGCATTATTATATTCCTGCGAATAGATCACAATGTAAATTATACAAAATAAAAGTGTTAAGATTGTTTTTTTCATAATTTTAATATTTAATTTATTTATAAAATTACTAAAAATTTTTAATTCAATGATAAAAAAATAAAAAATAAGAACTTTAAGAGAATACTTATTTATAGAAAAAGAGATAAGGAATTAAAAAATAAATGAGGGCGTAGATAAGTATAAGATAGGAGGATAAAAAAGAGTATTGTAAGAAATATTAAATGTTATAGATTAAATATGTTTTTGACATCAAATCACTGTACCGCTCCCATGCCCGCCTATCCGACGCCGCCAAATTCAACAACCTTCCCGTATCTTCTATAATCTTCTCTGCCAAATATTTCCCCCTCACTACAAACCACATTATATAGTTTGTTAAATACTTTGTAGCAACTCCACGAAACTTTAAATATATCCAGCCCACAAAATCTGTTATCTTCTCATAAACAGTTGATACACTATATATCCCACCTTTCATCTTATTTTTGTTAGTAATTTCTTTGTGTTTGATGTGTTCTGCATTTACAGTCTTGAAAGCTTTTTTATTGCTGCCACATACCACTGAATTCTCAGATATCCTATATTTTAGAAAATCTGATATGTGTTCAGCTTGCACTCTTTTATCTTCTAATTTTTGAAATAAAATATTTCCACTTCTATCTGTGGCAGCCAATACTGCTACTTTCGTTGACTTCTTTTTCTTTAATTTTTTTAACACTTTCTGGTCTCGTCTTTTTTTGCCTTTCTCTGAGTAATTCATTAGTAATTCTTCTAATTCCACTACACCAAAGAAATTTACATTATCTTCAAAAGACTGCAAAGCACATAATATTCTATGCCGCCAAAAGAAACTAGTTGTGAGACTTATGTGTGCTATTCTAGCACACTCTCTCAAGCTCATGCCAGCACTCATACATTTGATATATTCTAGCATTTTGTCTTTTTCATGAACACCATACATAAAGGTACCAGTGGTAACTCTGAATTGTCTTCCACAGTTTTTGCAGCGATAGTTTTGTACCCCACTTTGCAAACCATTTTTAATAACATGACTGCTATTACATTCTGGACAAAGTACACCAGTAGACAATGCTTTGATTTCTTGATAATCTACAACATTTTTGCGTTCTTCAATCA
>JASEGF010000220.1 GCA_030017935.1 Bacteroidales bacterium
GGATCCGAATGGGGAGAAAGTGTATATAGTAGGAGATGCGGCAGATGAGGCTACATCACAATTACAGAATAATTTTAAGAATATAAAAATAACAAGAAATGAAAAAACAGGCGAATTATCATATGAAGGGAAAGCTAAGACATTAAAAGAGCAGTTTATAGTTAAAGCTATTGAAAAAACAGACATAGAAATACAAGTTTCCGCAGGAGATAGGCCTATATTATATAAAGGTGAATATGCCATAGGTATTTATATGGGTAACGAAATTATGGAGGAAAATGGTGAAAGAAAAGCTATAGGATATCAATTTGTAAATCCAAAAGGTTTGGGTAAAATGGATGAAAATACTCATAGTTACATAGGTGAGTCTATGCTTCATGAAGTAGCTGAAGCATTTATTGGTTGTGAAATTGCATTAAATAGAAATACTGGATCTCCATCCGCAAATGAACCAGGCTCTACTTATAAAGATGCACATAAAAGAGCAAATTTAATTTCGTGCGGAGAATATCATAAAGTACCTATAATAGATGGAGCAAATATACCTAAAATAAAAAAGAACATTTACGGTTATTATTTGGATAGAGATACTGTTATATATGAAAAACGTTGTGATTAAAGATATAAAAAATAAAAAACAATTTTTAATTTTCTTATTAATAAATTTATTATTATCATACTACTGTTATAGCAATAATGATACAGTAGCAATTAATAATAATAAAGATACTATACGAGCTAAATTCAAAATAGCATCTATAAAGAAAGTAGAAGGTTTCTGCAGATTCGATTGCCCGAGATGTACTTTCAGGTATGTAAAGACGTTAGGTATATATTATAAAAATAGTGGAAGTGTTGATTATTATTACAGAAGACTAGGCTATATTAGAAAAGCATATTATATAAGTGTAGAATTACAAGACAAAAATGCAGAATGTCAGATATATCATATTTTATCATTAAAAGAACCACGTAATAGGAAAAAGAAAAGTGAAAAAATAAAAATAGGCGAAATTTATGATTTAAAAGTAATAAATTATCCTATAAATAATGATGAAATTAGATATTATAGCTCAAACACCTTCGTAACTATAGATGGTATAGAATTCGATTTATGGAGTATAATGTGTGGTGTGCTTATACCAGTTAATTTAGATGGTTTGTATTATTATCAAATAACTGATTAGAATTTTTTAAAAAAATAAATATGAATAATCATAGAATATTTTCATTTTATTTTTTGTTAATATTTAATATTTTATTTATCAATAATATTTATTGTTTTAGTATTGATATTGATACAGTAGATACTGATTCTATTAAAAAAGATACTATAAAAGCTAAATTTCAAGTAATATCTATTGAAAAAATAGAAGGTAATAGTTTATATGATTGTCCAAAATGTAAATTAGGGATAGTTAAGTTTCAAGATTATTACTATAAAAATAATAAAGCTATAGCATACAAAATAAAACAAAAGAGATTCATCAGAAAAGCATATTTAATAGAGGTAATAAACTTAGTCGATAAAAAACAATATGTAATTTTATCATTAAAAGAACCACGTGATGGGAAAAAGAAAGGTGAAAAAATAAAAATAGATGAAATATATGAATTACAAGCAATTAAATATTATGATAAAGACAAAAAACCAAGTCATTTCATATATAATATTTCTATAGATAAAATTTTATTTAAGTTAAATTATGTTGGATGTAATTTATTATTACCATTAAATTTAAAAGGTTTATATTATTACGAATAAATTTGAAAAAGATTATTAATTTTACCTAATAAAAATATTGTTTTATGATCACCGCCAAGGAGCTAGACAACGAGACCAGCTATACATATTTCGGAGCTAGATACTATGATAGCAAGTTGAGTGGGTGGATGTCAGTGGATCCGATGAGTGACGAAAGGAGATGGGTGAGTCCTTATGCATATTGTCAGTGGAATCCATTGATAAGAATTGATCTAACGGGATTATTTGATATAAAAACAAGTATTATTGAAAAAGGAGATAATTTAAGCAAAATAACTAAACGAATCAATGAAAAATTTGGCTTAAAATTAACGATTAGTGATATATCTAAGGCAAATAATATTGAAGATGTAAACAAAATTAAAGTAGGAGATAAAATTGCTTTGCCTGGTCAAAACGTAGAATTAAATTTTGATTTAAAATCGTTAAAAGTTACAGATGCAACTTATGGTATAGATATGCCAGAATTATCATGGGAAGCTACGAGTATAAGAGAAGGTTATCAGAGTTCTGAATTTCAAAATGTTGCAGGGGAAGGACCAATTCTGGAGGTAAGTTATATGCTTGGTCAAACACAATCATATATTCCAGTAACCTCTTTTCCTGAGAAAGCATTAGAATTAGTTGGATTTACAAATTGGGAAGGAACTTGGACTAAAGGAAGGACAAATGCCAGTGGAACTCAAAGAACATGGCTAACTCCGATGCAAGGAACAAACACATATAGAAGAAGTGACTTCTCCATTCATAGAGGTACAACACCTGGTTATGCGGGATGTTTTGATTTAACAAAGAATAACAATTTTCATAGTTGGTTAACATCATATGGGAAATCTGTTAAACTAAATGTGAAATATTAGTAATTATGAAAACGATAATAAAAATATTAAAGATATTAATAACTGTTATAGAGATCTTATTGTTCTTTATTTGTTCTTCTGATCTAATAAGTTTTTTACAGCATCCGGAAAGCTATCCTATAGGTTCAGAAGTTGTGGATAAATCAGGTTGGGCATATAGCAGTAATTTTACTTTTATCTTTTTCAATTCTATTATGATTATACTTTCAATTCTATTATCATTTCTTGCATTTAGGAGTAAAAAAATCACATCTATACTACTGACATTATTGTTAGTAATTTGCCAAATAGGATGCTTGATTTTATTATAATCAACCATATGAAAAATAAATCCTATGTTTAAACATTAAGTTAACTAATCTTAAAAAAACGGGAGCAAGCAAAGCTCTCGTTTTCTTATTACTTTTCTTTGTGTGGATGACAAAGAAAAGTAAATTAAATAAAAATATATTCTAAATATTTATTAATTTTACTTAATAAAAATATTTTTATGCATACAGCTAAGGAGCTAGAAAAAGAAACTAGCTACACATA
>JASEGF010000221.1 GCA_030017935.1 Bacteroidales bacterium
ATTCATTATTTATTTTGATTTATTTGTATTGATTTATTTACTTTTATTTATGGTAAATAAATAGCACCACTGCATGACTCTTTAGCAGAGTGAGTGACTTTTGTACTCGTATTAGGTATACCAATCCATCGTAGTACTCCAAGAAAAGCGAATATGATAGCTTCTTTATAATCTATAATTTCTTTATTTGGTAATATAATTTGCCCATCATAAAGGTCAGTCAGCCGTTCTATTAAAAATTTATTATGTGCACCGCCACCTGTTACTAATACTTTACCATTTTGGGGTAATTTACTTGAAATTGTTACTGAAACATATTCTACAAACGTCCGTAATACGTCGCTAATTGTAAATTGATATAAATATTTATCTATCAAAGGAATAAACTCTTTTTCTACTATTTCTCTGCTAAGTGAATGATTATTAAAAGTATCATTAATTATAAGTAGACTAGTTAGTAAATCATTTATCAATAGACCAGTTCTAGCAATTTCACCATTGTTATCATAAGATA
Organism: Bacteroidales bacterium; assembly: GCA_030017935.1. GTDB lineage: Bacteria > Bacteroidota > Bacteroidia > Bacteroidales > DTU049 > DTU049. The sequence goes on from JASEGF010000221.1 coordinate 515, forward strand.
AATTAATTTTTTCAGTTAAATAATTTAAAATTATATTTACTGGACAAATGTCAAATGCTGAAATTATTTCTCCATTTTCTATTATTGTGGCATTACTGAAACCACCTAGATTCAAAAATATGTTATAATCTGTAAACAAGTATTTTTCTCCTATTGGTACTAATGGAGCGCCTTCTCCACCTAATCCAACATCTTGGCTACGAAAATCGCAAATTACTGGTATAGATGTATCGCTAGCTATCACTCCACCATGTCCGAGCTGATATGTGTAACCTGCTGCTGGAATGTGCCATATCGTATGTCCATGCATGCTAATAAAATCTACATCTGTATTGATTGCAGACAAAAAATTAAGAATTAAATCCGATAAGTAATGAGAATATCGAAAATTTAGATTTATTATTTCTTCACCTTTTAGGTAGAAAGCTCTATTGAGCAAATTTTTCCATTCTTGTGTGTATGCAAAAGTTTGTGTTTTGAGCACATCAAATTGCCAATTATTATTTTTAAAATATTTTACTAACACTAGATCTACACCGTCGCAGCTAGTCCCAGACATCATTCCTATGATATTATATTCCATTTTTTTATTAAAATTTTCCATTTTCAAAAATACATTATTTTTATTACTATTTAAAGTATTAAGTTGTTTTATCGGAAATTTTTTTTATTTTATATTAATTATTAAGATGCAAACAGCTACATTATTAAATTATTTCTATTACCTAAAATAATTTAATTTTGTAAAAAAATTTATTACCTAATTTGAAGATTTTTAATAAAAAGATTTAAATATAAAATTTTTGGTATTAAATTTGTTTAAAGAAATTTCTAAAAAAAATATATATGAAAAAATTATTTATCCATACAATTATTATTATCTTAATATTTGTATTTACTTTAGATTTGAATGCACAAAAAAACAAAAAGAAGGTATCAAAAACTAAAGCACAAATAAATAATGTAGACACTAATCAGTCATCTTTTGCCAAACAAAACATTCATCAAAGTATACAGCCTAGTATCAATATAGTGGACAAAGATGCTGAGGTTGTTGTTAAAGGTATTGGGATATCAAGAGATGATGCCTTAAAAAATGCTCTTCGTCTTTGTGTAGAGCAGGCAGTGGGCGTAGCATTAACATCAGAAACGAAAGTTGAAAATTTTGTTGTTATCAAAGATGCTATTAATACAAGAGCAGAAGGTTATATATCAAAATATGAAATATTAAATGAAGTGCCTTTTCCTGATAGATATGAAATAACTGTTAAAGCTGTTGTTAGTTTAGATCCTATTAAGGCTGACTTTAACATTTTATCAAAAGCTGTCGGTGGAATTAGATTTTTGGTAATGTATGATGATAGAAATATTCCAGCTGCTGACATAGCAAATTATGAATTCGCTGTAGAAAGAATTAATGAATTTCTATCAAATAAAGGATATAGATATATTGATAAAAAACGTTTTGACGAGTTAAAAACTGAATCTAAAGGCATATTGAATGATATAAAACCTACTGAGGAAAGCTATATTCAGTACCTTGGTATGAAAGCTGATGCTCAATTTATTATTTACATAAAAAATATCCACACTATTAGTAAATCAGAGGCTTTTGATACAAGAACTAGCTCTAGAGCTGTAATTGAATGCAAGGTTTATGACAATTGTACTGCAGAAGGATTAGGAACAGTTGTTCTTGAGAGTGATTGGAAATCTGCTTCTGGTTTATCTCTTATGCCTGCGATTACTGAAGCTATTTCAATAGATATGCCAGATTTACTTGATGTTTTTATTCGTTATATTGGTAATTGGGTAAATAATGGAACTCCTTTTGAACTAAGATTTTACCATACAGGTACTTATAGAGAGTTAAGAGAATTGAGGACTAAATTGCAAAGTGATCCTGATTTTGGTGGTGATTTAGAGATAGTTAGTTTTGATAAATTTACTAAGTTAAATTGCACTTTCAAAAATCGTCCAGATCAGTTAGCTGACAAAATTCTTGATTACGCTGATGCTATACCTGAACTTGCTAATAAAAAGTTGGATGTTAAATATATTTACGGTCGTCAGATAAATTTAGCTCCTGCTAACGTTACTATAGAAGAATTAAATATTTCAAAACCTTAAAATATTTATATATATTATGAAAACAAAAACATTTTTTTTATTTTTTATTTTTGTTTTGTTAGGAATTAATTCATATTCTCAAGAGATAAAAACCAAACAGAACACTAAAACTAGCAAAAGAGCAATTAAAACTGCAAAAATTGAAAAGCAGGAACCAACGGTAAAAACAAGCGATCTGCAATATCAAACTACTCAAAAAGATATTAATAACATTACTAAAGATAGCTCAAAAGAGTCTTTGGAACGACAAACTATCAAACCTATCGAAATAGTAAATAGTGATCAACTTTCAAAAAATGCTACTCCAGTTATTACTCAACAAGCAAATGGATCTATTAATTGGACGGAGCAATATATAGAAGCTAAAGGAACCTCAGTAATAGATTATGAAAGATTTCCTAATAAAGCTCAAGCCAAAGCTATGGCTACGAGAGGAGCTATTGTAGAAGCTCAAAGAAATTTATTAGAAATTACTCAAGGTGTAAAAGTCGTTAGC
>JASEGF010000222.1 GCA_030017935.1 Bacteroidales bacterium
ATTGTAAAAGTATTCTTTTAATATAAAAATCTGAAAATGACTTTATTATCTAAACACCTATTTCAATAAAACCAGTTGAAAAATTACTAAATGGATTTGACATCTAAAATATCTCTAAGTGTATTACCTAGTAGCATTGTCAATAAAATAATTAATGTAAGGCATATACCTGGTATTAATGCTAAATAAAAAGTAGGCAAAAGCAAATGACCAAAATACTCTTGTATCATAGCTCCCCAAGAAACCATAGGTGGTTGAATACCAATACCTAAAAAACTTAAACCTGATTCTAATAATAAAGCTGTAGACAAATTAGAAGCAGCTAAAATAGTTATAATGCCGCCAAGAGAAGGTAATACACTATGAACAAGAATGTATCTATTAGAAAAACCTAGTGCTTTTAAACCACTTATGTAATCTTCTTGTTTAATAGATAATACTTGACCTCTGACGATTCTAGCTACATCCATCCACAGAGTAAAACCAATTGCTAAAAATACAGGTGTAAATCCTTTACCTAAAGCAAAAGACATAGCCATAGCAATCAAAATGCTCGGTATAGACCATAAAACTGTTACAAAAAACATAACAACTTTATCTATCCACCCACCATAAAATCCTCCTAAAATCCCCATAAATACTCCTAGTATAATAGAAAATAATGTAGATATCATTCCTACTAATAAACTGATACGTGCTCCCCATAAAATACGACTTAAAACATCTCGTCCCATTCTATCAGTACCAAACCAAAATTTTATTTTTTTTATTTTTATATTATTCGAATCCCATGGTATAGATTTTATCTCGCCTTCTTTATATGTTCTTATTATTATATTTTCATCTTTAATCTGATAAAAATCTATGCTAACCATTTCACTATTAGGCTGATAGCCCCAAATCAATTTTCTATAAAAAGGAATCTTATCTTCTGAAACTTTTATCAAAAACATTATCTCTGATCCCATTGGCAAATATGCTAGCTCGGGATGCTGCTGATTAGCAAAATAAGATTTATCTGGTGCAATAAATGGAGTAAATATAGCTGCTAATATGATTAAAATAAAAACAAATAAAAGTATTCTAAGCTGATTTCTGTTTTTTTTCTTATCTATCATAAACAAAAGTTATTGAACAAAAATATATATTTTTTATTATTTCATAAATCAAAAAAATAAAATTATATATTAAAAAAATGTTATAACTTTAACAAAAATTTTATTATAAAATAAAAATGCAAATAAATAAGAGAATAGTAATAGTGCTTAACCTGCTAATCCCTATTTTGAGTTTCACACAAAGCACATATGGTTTTTTAGATTTTAGTAATAATGCTAGAAGTAATGCATTAGGCAATATATTATATTCTGTTTACGAGCCAGATGTATTGTCTTATTATCACAATCCAGGATATATAAATGACAGTGATGCATATAGTATTGGCATTAATTATGATAGATATGCAGCAGACATTTCGCAATTTGTATTAAATTTTAATCCATATTTTAAAAATTTTGGAACTTTAAACTTTACCATAAAATATATTAATTATGGTAAATTTCAAGGATATGATTGGACAGGCGAAGAAACGAATGATTTTTTTGTAAACAATTTTGTCTTTAGTGTAGGCTATGGAAAAAAATTATTTGAAAAAATAAACATCGGAATCAACATTAAAGGAGCATATATGCAAGCAGATAAATATGCTGTAGCATTAGCCTCGGATATAGCTTTAAATTATTATGATACAACACAAAAAATCAGTCTATCACTATTTGCAAGGAATATAGGGCATGAAATAACACAAAATTTTGGAGATAAAAAAAATAGTTCTATGCCATTTAATCTAGCCTTAGCAATGTCTAAAAGATTTTTAAATGCACCATTTAGATTTCACCTGTATTTGCACGATATACATGATTGGCATTTAAGATATACAGACAGTACTTCACTACAATTAGACCCATTCACAAATCAATATATTGAACCTAAAAAATTCGCTAAAACCACAGACGAGATAATGAGACATTTCGCATTTGGTATAGAAATAATTCCAATGAAATTTTTAAGTTTAATGATGGGCTACAATTATCAAACAAGACAAGAAATGCAAATAGATAGTCAAAAAGGTTTAGTAGGTTTCTCATTTGGAGTAGGACTACATACTAATCGATTTTCATTTATTTATTCATACAATATCTCTCACCTAGCCTATGGACCAAATAATTTTTCATTGATCATACCTTTAAAATCATATTTATAAAAATATTATGGATAGAAATCCCAAAGCAAAAACACTAAAAAATTTAGCAAATTATTTAGAGAAAAAAGCTAATCTAAAACAAGATGTTTACGATAATACCAAAAGTGCATTTGATTTAATTAAACAAGAATCTATGTATCTTTTGAAAGAATTAAGGAATAATATGCTAAATAAAAAAAGAGTTATACCACTAGAAATTATTGAACATACAGAATTCGAATTTGAAATTAAATTTGCAGGAGATATATTGGCATTTTTCATGCACACAAATGCATTTATGCTATCTCCTTTTCATCCCGCATTAAAAAACAACTATGCAAAAGAAAATAAAGATAATACCTTCGTAGGCATAATCAATATTTTTAATTTTCTAGCAGATTCTTTTAAATATAATAGATATGATGATATAGGATATCTAATTGGGAGAATATATGTAAACAAAGATAACCATTTCTATGTAGAAGGTAGACCAGAAATACAAAATATTCCGATACAATTTGAGTATCAAAAAATATCATCAAAAGAAATGCGAAATGTACTAATAAATAGTATTTTATCGACGATAGATTTTGATTTGATGGCTCCACCATTAGAAGGACTGGAGCCAATAGCTGTAAGAATGTATTTAGAGGCATTAGAGAGTTATCCATTAAAGACCAGCAAATTAGTAGGTTTCAGGGTGGATAATTTCAATAAATAGGGGGTGAGGAGGAGGATAAGATAAATTATTTTTAATTGTTTGGAAATATATTTGATTAGATTTTTAAATTTTAATTAATATTGTAAAAAATAATTTGCTATGAAACAATTAGTTGATAATTTAGTAGAACATTTATCTATGGGCAAACAAGAGCATTTAGCATTCCTTGATGGCCT
>JASEGF010000223.1 GCA_030017935.1 Bacteroidales bacterium
ATGTGAGAGGACTTAATAGATTACATCAGTTTGACAAGGTTGAGATTGTTCAAATAGCTCATCCAGATAATTCTTATGAGGTTTTAGATGAAATGGTTGCTTATGTGGAGTCTTTAGTACAAGCTCTGGAGCTGCCTTATCGAATTGTAAAATTATGTAGCGGAGATATGAGCTTCACTTCTGCTCTTACATATGATTTCGAAGTTTTCTCTGCTGTTCAGCAAAAATGGCTTGAAGTCAGTTCTGTGTCTAATTTTGAAAATTTCCAAGCTAATAGATTAAAATTAAGAATTAAAACAAATAATGGTAAAACTATTCTGGCTCATACCCTTAATGGTAGTGCTTTAGCTCTTCCTAGAATAGTTGCTGCTTTGCTAGAAAATAATCAAACTAATGATGGCATTAGAATACCAGAAGTGCTCGTTCCTTATATGGGTATTGATTTTATTAAATAATATTATTTTTATTCTATTTTTGGCTTTTTAATTTTTTATAAGCTTTATGTTCCTTTTATTTTATTATTTTTTTTAACTTTGTATAAATTATCATTGTAAATGAAATTTAAATTTTTGTTGTGTATTGTTTTATTAATTATTAATACGTCATTAGTGTTCTCGCAGAATCCTACAAATGATGAGGCTTTAGCATTAGAATTTTATCAACGTGGTGATTACCAAAATGCTGCTTCTATTTATGAAAAGCTTTATTATAGAAATGCAAATACTTATATTTATGATAATTTTTTGAATTCTTTAATTAAAATTAATAAATTTAAAGAAGCTGAAAAGTTAATTTCCACTCAATTAAAAAATAATCCAAGTGCTCGATACTATATAGATTTGTTAGAGGTTTATGAATTACAAAATGATGATAAAAAATTTCAAAAAACTTGGGAAGACATATTAAAGATAGCTACTAATAATGAAGTTTTTTATTTAGATTTGGCTCAAGCTTGTGAATTTAAAAACAAAATAGATTGGTCTATTAAGATATTAGAAGCTGGTGCTAAAGCATTACCTTCGTCTAAACAAATAAATGAAAATCTCGCAATTAAATATGTAGTAGCTAAAGATTATAAAAATGCTTCTTTGCTGATAACTAATTTGATAAAAAATTTACCTGATGATAAAGATTGGCTAATAAAGGTCTTTACTTCAGTAATGCAAGTAGATAGAGCTGATGAATTCGCACCTATATTAAAGGATGTTTTATTGAATTTCATTTCTAATAATCCTAAAAGTCATTTATATAATGAATTATTAATTTGGTTTTATAATCAAACAGGAAATTTCGAAGCTGCCATTAATCAAGCTGTAGCTTATGAAAAAAGAACTAATGGACAGGGACAAATATTATTCGAGCTCGGTGAAGATTTATTAAATATTGGTAAAAATCAATTAGCAATAAATGCTTTTGAAAAATTAATTACTCAATTTCCTAATTCTCCATATACATTAAAAGCAAGAGTTTTATTATTAAATGAAAAGATGAAAAATGTATTAGCACATTCTAATATTGATGCTCTTGAGATTAATAATTTGAAGAATGAGATAGAAAAATTCATTTCTGAATATCCAGAATTTCGATATCAGCCAGATTTTATGATTAACTATAGTAAGATACTTTGTTTTTATTTGCATGATTGCAATAAAGGGTTGAATAATTTGCAAGAAATTTTGAAAAAAAATGTATCTGTTACACCCTTACAGGCTCAAGTGAAATTCGCTATGGCTGATATATATTTGGCTATGGATAATCCATGGGATGCTATTTTACTGTGTGGGCAAGTGGAAAAAGATTTTAAGGAAGATACGACAGGTTATTATGCTAAATATTATAAAGCATATATTTACTATTTAATGGGTGATATACAATTTGCGAAAGCTCAATTTGATGTACTCAAAGGCTCTACTACTAAATTTATAGCTAATGATGCTATTAATAAATCAGTATTTATCCAAGAAAATATAGCATTTGATAGCTCATATGTGCCTTTGCAATATTTCGCAAAAGCTGAATATATGGAGCATATTTTCGATTTTCACAAAGCATTGGATTATTTAGATACTATTTTGGTAACATATAGTTCTCATCCTATAATTGATGATGTTTTATTCAAAAAAGCTCAAATTTATAAAAAATTATCTCAATATGATATTGCTATCGCAGAATTAACTAAAATCATAGATAATTATTATTTTGAAGTCATAGCTGACGATGCTCTATATGATTTAGCAATTATTTATGCAGACGTTTACAAAAACTATGATAAAGCTAAAGAACTGCTGTTGCAGTTAATTACTGATTTTCCTGTAAGTATTTATGTAGATATGGCTAGACTGCAATTAAATAAATTTAAAAATAATAGTTAGCTAAAAGAAAGTATATTAATTAAAATTATGCAAACTCTGTACCCATTTAAATTTAAACCTCAATTATTTCCTAAAGTATGGGGTGGAGAAAATTTAGCTCAGATTTATCATGAAAATACTGACGATCATATTGGTGAAGCATGGTTACTCAGTGCTATTGCTGGCAAAGAAAGTGAAATAATTAATGGTGAGTGGGCAGGTAATAATATTGCTGAAATAATAGAAATTTTTATGGATGAGCTAGTAGGAGAACATGTTTTCGAAAAATATGGTACTAATTTGCCTATATTAATTAAACTTTTAGATACTACAGAATGGTTAAGCATACAAGTGCATCCTAATGATTTTTGGGCTAAAAAAATTGAAAATCAAGAGTTTGGTAAAAATGAATTATGGTATTTTTTGAATACTGATAACAATGCACAGATAATTCATGGATTGTCTCGAAAAGCTGATCCTAATATTGTAAAAAAATATTTAAATGAGAAAAAAATAGAACAAATATTTCGAAATATTAATGTGTCGCCACATAGCTATATATATACTCCTGCGGGCACTGTGCATGCTCTGGGGCCTGGATTATTTTTAGCAGAGATACAGCAAAGTAGTGATATTACTTATCGTATTTATGATTGGGATAGACCACAGGATGCAGCTAATCCACGACCATTGCATTTAGATAAAGCTCTACAAGTAATAGACTATGATGCACCACTCGAGGATTTAA
>JASEGF010000224.1 GCA_030017935.1 Bacteroidales bacterium
TCTGCCCGACGCTGCTTGCTTGTTTTATGACAAATCATTTCCCAATGCGGTATTGATAGAGCTTATTAATTATTGAAACGGTATTCTTTTAATACAAAATGCTAAAAAGACTTTATTATCTAAACGTCTATTTCAATTAAATTTTGTGATTCTATAATATTTTGAGCGGGTAAAGATTAGTTTTTTCAATAATTAGCTTATATAAACTTTAATTTATAACTCATCACCCAATGCTCATTATTTCTAGACTTTTAAATTCCTCAAAATTAATTTATAATTTTGTGCTCCTTTGTGGAATAATAACAATAGACAACTAGAATTTTGCTCAACTCATCTACTTAACAACATATTGACTAATCACTAATCATTCATCACTTATCACTCATTACCACTTCTCCCAGTCTCCCAGTCTCCTCGTCACTTCATCTCCCAGTCTCCTCGTCACTTCATCTCCCAGTCACCTAGTCTCCCCATCTCTAATCCTCACCTATCAACTAATCAACTCTTCAACCCTTTTACCTTTTACCTATCTCCTATCACTAATCACTAATCACTAATCAACTAATAAAACCTACTTTACCAATTATTTTTATTAATTTCGAATAAAAAAATGTTATTATCTGTTGTTGGTTATCCTATAGCTCATAGCCTCAGCCCATTACTATTTGATTATTTTTCGACCAAATATCATATATCCTTACATTATTCCAGAATTGCAATGAATAATATAGATGATTTTATAAAATATTTTGATGAAAATAAAAATATTTTCGACGGTTTTAATATCACATATCCATTAAAAAATGAAATTTATTCTATATGGCAGCAGCATTCTGATATACCATTGGGCATTAAATCGTGTAATACCCTTATTTGTAAACCTAATATAAAAATTTACAATACTGATTATCTAGCATTTAGGCATATTCTAAATAAAGAAATTAAAGATCAATGGAATCAAGCTATAATTCTAGGCTCTGGTATGACTGCAGCTGTATGTGCTTGGGAATTAATCAATTATGATAAACCGATTACGATTTTTTATCATAAAAATACTAACTATGACTATTTCCCCAAAACTAAAAATATTCACTACAAACCACTTAACGAATTTAGGGAAAGCACAGATAGCAAAGCTATTGTTATCAATACTTTATCACCTTTAGCTAATTATGATTTTTTACCTAATAAAATATTTAAGGCTACAGCGGTCATTGATGCTGATTATCGAAATAAACCATTAGAAAATATAGCCCTGAGTAATAATATTGACTACATAGATGGTTATCATTGGCTTTATTATCAAGGGATAGAAGCTTTTAAACTTTTTACTAATCAAGCAAATTTGCCAGTTGAATATGATGAAAAATGGCTAAAAACTAATAAATATGATAAAATAGCATTAATAGGTATGAGTGGCGCAGGTAAAACTACCGTTGGCAAACTCTTAGCAAAAAAAATTAACTATGAATTTCTAGATATAGATGACCAGATAGAAAAAAAAGAAAATAAATCTATTTCACAAATATTCGCTGATGAAGGAGAAGAATTTTTTCGCCAATTAGAAACTAAGATGCTCAATGAGTTAATAAATTTTGATAAAATAATAATATCTACTGGTGGTGGCATAATTAAAAATGAAAAAAATAGAGAATTTTTAAAAAATAATTTTTTTAATATTTTTCTGAATGTATCTATTGATGAGGCATTAGAAAGATTGCAACAAAATGAAACCAGACCACTTTTGTCAGGCAATATTAAAGACAATTGGAATAAAATATGGTATGAAAGGCGATTATTATACTATGAAACAGCAGACTATATAATTAATTCTGACCAAAATAATGTAGATTTAATTTATGAAGATATCAAAGAAATTATTAAAAAATAATATAGCTATATCAATGCTAGGCTCTAAGAGTGTAATAATAAGACATCTATTAATCACTCTTTTTCATAGCAATGAAATAATATTGAGAAATATACAATTATGTGATGATGTGATGGCAGCTATCAATATTTTAAAATCTTTCGGCAAAACTATTAGCTTCACTAATGATAATGCTATTAAAATCTCTGGTAAGATAAATAAATTACCAGAAGAAATATATTGCGGTGAATCGGCTACTTTGCTGAGAATGCTTGTACCTATAAATCATAGCTTGCAAAATAAAGGTAGATATACTGGAGACAAAACTTTGCTAAATAGAGATTTCGGAGATCTGAAAGACATGTTTACACCATTAGGACTACAATTTAGCAGTGATATATCGCAATGTGATACATTAAAATTACCTTTTTCTGTGTTTGGTAATTTAAGCTTACAAGATAATTATTACATAAAAGCTGATAAAAGTTCTCAAGCAGTCTCAGGATTATTAATATCACGTAGCTTTAATAATGCACCTTCTACGATATCTTGCTTATCATTAGTGAGTGCACCATATGTATATTTGACAGCAGATATCATAAATATGTATGGAGAAATTATAGAATTTAATGATAATAATTTCATAATTACTCCCCCAAAGTCAATAGAATTGTTTAAAGATTTTTTCATAGAAGGTGATTGGTCATTAGGAGCTATGATATTGGCTTTAGGATTAACCATTGATAGCTGCGAAGTGAAAAATTTAACTGCACACTCCCCACAACCAGACAGCAAAATTTTAAAACTTTTTGATAATTTATCAATAAATTATCAAGTAAATGAGAAAAATATGAGCATAATTACTCATAAACAGAGCTATCCAGGCTACACATATGATATTACAGATACGCCAGATTTAGTCCCTGCATTAATGATTTTAGCTGCGAATGCTAATAGTCCATCTAGAATAAATGGTATCGACCGTCTCACAAATAAAGAAACTAATAGAGCCAGCACTTTATCAGAAACTTTTATTAAACTTGGCGGTAAATTAGAAGTTATAAATGAAAATACTTGGCAAATTTATCCTTCACAGATGCATGGTGGCAAAATAAATTCATATAATGATCATCGTGTAGCTCTGCTTGCAATTTTTTTAGGATTACAATCAAATGAAGTGGTAGAGATAGATGATTGGGAATGTATTAATAAATCTTAC
>JASEGF010000225.1 GCA_030017935.1 Bacteroidales bacterium
ACTAATCAACTATAATTAATAATTTGTGCTCATTTGTGGGCATTTGTGGATTAATTTACAACTATTCAACCTATTCTATCACCTATCACCTATCACTTATCACTCATCACCTCGTCTCCCCTTCTCCCCATCTCCTCGTCACCCTACCTCCTATTCTCCCCGTCTCCCCATCACCTATCACCCATCACATATCACTCATCGCCTCTTCTCCCAGTCTCCTCTTCTCCCTCTCACCCCGTCTCCCCATCCCTTCATCACATTATCAAATTTTCAATATATTTGTAAAAAAAATTCCATTATGCTACAACATATATCTTTATCATTAGATGATAAGCTAAAAAAACAAAATCTGGGATATTACAATCAAAGTATTGCAAAATCTCAACTCGATAATTTCAGAAAATCACTAAATAATTTTATTCAAAATATTAATATACTAGCAAATGATAAACTACAGAGAGAGGAATCTTTGAAATTAAAAATTAGAGATTTCCTGATAAGTACCTTTTATAATAAAGACCAATTAGATATTCACCGCAATATAGATTTAGCAATTCTAAATAAAGAAATTTTAACAAATAAAGTAGATGTAATCTTTGAACTAAAAACTCCACAAAATAATGCTGAAATGATATCTACAAATAATCTTAACAAAAAGGCTATGTGGGAGCTAGTGCATTATTATATGCAGGAGAGATTAAAAGGTAATATCACTATCAAACATCTAATAGCTACTAATGGTTTAGATTGGTTTATCTTCGATGCTAGAGAATTTGAAAAATTATTTTACAATAATAAAGCATTCTATCAAAAATACACAGATTGGAATAATAATACTACTGTAAATAATAATGTAGCGATGGCTTATCAGATCATTGAAGAGTACATAAATATTTCTACTGATACGATAGAAGCAGTACATTTCAATATAAATGCTATAAATACTGAGGATGAAATCATAAAACTATACAAGCTTTTATCTCCACAGCACTTGCTCAAATTGCCTTTTGCCAATGACAGTAATACTCTAAATACCGAATTCTATAACGAGCTCTTGTATATTCTAGGGTTGGAAGAAAAAAATGAAGGTAAATATATAATAAATAGAGCTACTCCTGCTAATAGACAAAGTGCGTCGCTATTAGAAAATACTATGAATCAATTAAAAATTAATAAAAATATCACTGATGAAAACGAGCTTTTTGAGATTGCGCTGGAGCTGTGTATCACCTGGCTAAATAGAATCCTTTTTCTCAAGCTACTAGAAGGACAATTGATTAAATTTCATAATAATGACAGGCAGAGTTATTTATTTATGAATATTGATAAAATCAAAGGATTTGATGATTTGAATGAATTGTTTTTTGAGGTCCTAGCTGTACCTGAAAAAGATAGATCTAATGATTTAAGAGAGAAATATAAAAATATACCATATCTGAATAGTTCACTTTTCGAACTTACAAATTACGAAAATGATTATATCACTATCGGCAATCTAAAAGATAGATTAAAATTGCCTTTATACAAATATACCGTATTAAAAGATAATCATGGTAAACCACTGACAGGTAGCCTTTCGACATTAAATTATCTATTTCATTTTCTTAATTCTTATGATTTCTCTAGTGATGTTAATAAAACAGTGCAAAGTGACAATAGAGATATTATAAATGCTGCTGTTCTTGGATTGATTTTTGAAAAAATTAATGGTTATCGCGATGGCTCATATTTCACTCCTGGATACATAACCGAGTATATGTGTAGAGAGACTATCAGGCGAGCTATTATCGAGAAATTTAATGACCAAGGTTGGCAATGTAGAGATTTCACTGATTTGTATAATAGTATCACACCGCTAAATATTGAAAAAGCTAATGAGATAGTAGACAGCATCAGAATTTGTGATCCCGCCGTAGGATCTGGACATTTTTTGGTTTCTGCATTAAATGAAATCATAGCTATCAAAAGTGAATTGGGTATTCTAGTAGATGATACGGGCAAAATATTGAAAAATTGTAAAATAAAAGTAGAAAATGATGAGCTGGTAATCTTCTACGATAATGAGTTTTTCCAATATATACCTAATGATCCTGATAGTCAGCGTGTGCAAGAAACTATTTTCAAAGAAAAACAAAAAATCATAGAAAATTGCCTCTTTGGTGTAGATATCAATTCTAAATCTGTGCAAATAACTCGCCTACGTCTCTGGATAGAACTACTAAAAAATGCTTATTACAAAGCTCCTGATTACAAAGAGCTGGAGACATTACCTAATATTGATATCAATATAAAATGTGGCGACTCACTCATTAGCCGATTTAATCTGAAAGATGACATACAAAACCTCACACCCACTGATAGGGGAAGATTTAAAACAATTGTCAATGAATATAAAGAAAAAGTAAAAGTATATAAATGGACTTCTGACAAAATTACACGTCATAAAATTCTGGATGATATAGCTAAATTAAAAGTAAAGTTTTCAGAAATTAGTGATCCACTGGATCCTGATTTCAAAAAATTAAAAGAAAAAAAAGATTTACTTCATAGTATTAGCTATCAGCCTAATATCCACTTTGATGAATCATACGCAAAAGCATGGAGAGAAAATGTCGACAAATTAGCAAATGAAGTAAAAGAATTGGAAAAAATATATGATGAAAAACAAAATACCATATATCAAAATGCCTTTGAGTGGCGTTTCGAGTTCCCCGAGGTGCTCAATGATGATGGTGATTATGTAGGCTTCGATGCAGTGATTGGCAATCCACCGTATATACAACTACAAAAAGCATACAATGACACGATGAAATATGCTGATTTATACAAAACTATGAGGTATGAAACCTTTGACCGTACCGGGGATATTTACTGTCTTTTTTATGAAAAAGGCATACAAATAGCAAAAGATAATGGATTGCTATGCTATATTAGTTCTAATAAATGGATGCGTGCAGGCTATGGTGAAAAATTGAGAGCATTTTTTCTAAAACATAAGCCTCTTTTGCTTATAGATCTAGGTCCAGGTATTTTCGAGAGT
>JASEGF010000226.1 GCA_030017935.1 Bacteroidales bacterium
CTATTTATCCAGCTATTTGTACTTGTATCCCAAATACTATAAATTTCAGAGATTACATTATTATTAGCATCATAAGTGTATTCACTCAAACCAGATGGCAACAATTGTTCAGTTATATCATCATATCGATAACCTACTATGCTATCAAGTTTTTTAGTATAGACATTTGTTTCTTTCAAATGCAGCTGTATGTCTTTAATATCTCTTTTATTAGATGAAAAAGGTATGTGGTTTTCTTTCTGCAATTCAGTTTTGTGCTGATGATTTTTGTTTGCTAAAAATTTGTTATTAAAATTTTTAGAATTTTGTCCGTTTACAATAAATAAAATACCTATTGTTACGATTACTGATAAAATAAATTGTTTTTTCAAAATTTTTTTGTTTTTTTGGTGGTTAATATGCAAAATTACATATATATTTTGATAAATATGTTTTTTAGGGGAAAGTAGATAGTATATAGTAGATAGGGAAAAGGAGAAAGGGGAAAGGGGAAAGGAGAAAGGAGATAGTATATGGGGAGAGTAGATAGTATATAGTAGTGAGTAGTGAGTATATAGTAAAAAACTAATGCTTATTTGAGTGCATTTGTGGATTAATAACAACAAATAGATAATAAAATTACATCAAATACAAAGGGTTGGGATAGGTTTATAAATATTGAAAAAATGTATGAAAGATTTATAAAAACTAAATCTAATAGAACATATAGATACACTACTGCTAGACATTGGAAATCTCAATTTTGGAATTTTAAAATTACTAATGCTGCTAATATTTTTTCAACCTAATTTTTCGACAACACTATTTTAAAATAGAGCCAAATTTTTTATATATTTACACTAAAATTATTATGATTTTTAAGTTCCTTTTTTTATATAATCCCCTATTTTTTTAGAAAATTTAGGAATAATTTTTGTCTCAAAAAATAATACTAATTTTATTAAAAATTTTTAAGGTAGAAAATTTAAAATATTTAAATATGAAAAAAATCACTTATTTTGTTATTATACTTTTATTAATCACAGCATGTGTAACGACTAAAAAATACTATGTTAATGGGAAATATGATAAAGCCATAGCTCATGCTGTTAAAAAAATTAAGGCAAATCCAAATAACAAAAAGGAAATCATCTATCTAGAAAAATCATTCAATATTGCTAATCAATATGATTTGGAAAGAATAAATTTTTTGCGAGCAGAAGGACGCCCTGAAAATTGGGGTGAAATATTAGATTTGTATATTAATTTACAAAACAGACAATCCCTTATTCAGTCTATTTTACCTTTAAAATTAGATGGTAGAAATTTAAACTTCCCTTATGTGAATTATGATGAAGACATTATATATGCTAAGAAAAAAGCCGCAGAATATTGGTATGCCAAGGGGAAGCAACTTCTTGTATCAGGAGATCGTTTTCAAGCAAGACAAGCTTATGAATACTTTATGAATATAAAGAACTACTTTCCTAGTTATCAAGATGTAGATCAATTAATTACACAAGCGAGTCATCAAGGAGTTACCAGAGTAGGTCTTGTTTTTGAAAACAACACAATTTATAATCTTCCTTCAAATTACGTTAATGAGCTTTTTAATCTTGATTTTCAAAGGTTAAATAACAAATGGATTCAATATTATCCACAAATCAATCAAAATGAAAAGTATCATTATATTATTAAACTTAATTTAAAAGCTATATTGTTATCGCCAGCAGAAGTTTCACATAACGAGACTATAAAAACTAAAAAAATACAAGACGGAACCGAAGTATTGCTAGATAGTAATAATGATGTTGTTAAGGATTCATTGGGAAATCCTGTGAGAGTTCCACGAATAGTGGAAGTTTCATGTAAATTAATTGAAACTATTCAAAGTAGATCTGCTCGTCTAACTGGTGATGTTACTTATTTTGAAGTTGAAACACAAAATGTCATAACTACTAAGCCATTGACTACTGATTACTTTTTTAAGTATATTACTTACACAGCAAATGGTGATTTAAGGGCATTAGATAAAGATATTCTACCAAAACTTGGAGAGGTTCTTGTTCCTTTTCCTAATGATATAGAAATGATTATCGGTGCCACTGATTTGTTTAAAAATGCTTTTTTTAATTTATTATTAGAGAATAGATGGAATATAAAATAATTATTTTATACCAAGTTGCTTTCTAATATGTAATATTGAGATGTGATAAATTGTTTTTCAGGGCTAAAGTATATAGTAGATAGGGGAGAGTAGATAGTAGATAGGGAAAAGGAGAAAGGGGAAAGGAGAAAGTAGAGAGATAAAGCCCATACCTCTTTTTAGGATAATAGTATTGAGTAGATAGTATATAGGGAAGAGTAGAGAGTAGAGAGATAAAGCCCATACCTCTTTCTATCTTACTCCCTGGCCTGAAGGTCGGAGTTAATAATCAGCTATTAGTTATCTGACCTAAAGGTCAGGGTTAATAATCTATTCTTTTACAAATTTTTTAGTAATATTATTTTGATTATTAGCTATTCTGATGAAATACATACCTGCTGGCAATTGCGATATATCTATTCGCATTTGAGATATGTTATTAGTGCACTCTGTGCTCATCACACTCTGCCCTCTAATAGAGTAAATTTCTATTTTAAGATTTTCGTTAATTGTTGTATTAATTATTAGATATTCATTAGCTGGATTAGGATAAATTGAAACATTATAATTATCAGTGAGCTCATTAATACCAGTAATATCTGAATAATAAAATGTCACTTTCCCATAAAGTACAAAATCGCTACCATTATAATTATAATAAAAGTAAGATAATATTGGATTATTAGATCCGACATACATAGTATAAGGGGCTAAAACATTATCAATAGAAACCGTCAAATCATAAGTGAGTTCATATTTAGAATCAAATATCCAGCTATTTGTACTTGTATCCCAATTACTATAAATATAAGAGGTTAAATTATTATTAGCATCATAAGTGTATTCACGTTTAGAAGAAAATATCCAGCTATTTGTACTTGTATCCCAATTACTATAAATATAAGAGGTTAAA
>JASEGF010000227.1:0-1166 GCA_030017935.1 Bacteroidales bacterium
ATAATAGAAAACTTTATGCAATTGACCAGCAGACTTAAAGAGTAATAAGGTAATGAATCCAATAGTTAAACAATAAATCAACTATTAAGTTTATGAAACAATTATTAATAATATCTGTTTGTATTTTATATTCATATTTCTGTTTTTCTCAAACAGAGATAAAAGGCATAAAACCATGTGTAGATTCATTAATTTCTAATTTAAATAATTCTACTAAATATAAAGATATTAATATTAAAATAATAGATGAAGGTGTTGTTTTTTATGACACAAATTTTGTAGATACTGTCAAAAATGATAATATTCTGTCATTAATAGAATATATCGATATAGATAGTATAAGTTCATACACAATAATTAATAATGAACATAAGTGCTATTTAATTTCTTCATGTATTAAACAAGCAACAGGATTAGCTATCAATTTAATTTCCTGGATTATTATTATTCCCCAGTATAATTGTATTTATGATTTTAAGAGTTTATCAAGCAATCCCCAATTAATTTATTTTATTAATAATAACTTATATTATATACGTTTTATATATGGGGAAAATTTATTCTGGAATGAAGATTGGGATAAGGTCGATTATGAAATTGAAATAAATGAAATTAATATTGATAGTTGCAATGCAAAAATTATTGAACATAAAAATTCTTATTGTAATTAATTTAAATCAGTGTCAATAATAATTTAAATGAACATTACAAAAATTTAGATAATGGTGAATATAGTATTAAAGAAGGATTTATTTATCTTTGCGAAAAAAAATAATTACATTCCTATATTAAATCATAAATAAATATGTTAAAAAATTATAAAATCATTTGTTTTATTATATTAATATTTACATATAGTGTAAGTAATAGTCAGAGTTTATACTTTGGTAAAAATAGATTGGGTAAAATGGCTATTGTAAATGATTCTATATGTATATTAAGTTTTTATAATTTTGGATTCAATACTGTTCCATTTGAAGATACTTGTAATTATATAAAGAAAAGTGATACGATTTTTATATCAACAAAAATAAAAGATAGATATGAAATTTTAATTTCAGATACAGCAATTCCAATATTTAAGAATGAAAATGTAATTACAAAGCTATATAGAAAAACTGGCAGCCATTACACTTTACAAAAAGAATTTGTAGTAAAGTATGATG
>JASEGF010000227.1:1176-2998 GCA_030017935.1 Bacteroidales bacterium
TAATAGACAAGTTGTATTCAATAATTCTGAATATAATATTGAAAAAGGTGATCTTATTTTGTTCAAAGATAAAGGTAGAATATTAATAACAGATAAATATTATAATATGATAAATTCTCCCTATTTTGCTATAAAATTTAATCGTTTTATATATGATAAAAAACAAAAAATGGAAATGCCATATTATTTTGCAATATTTTTAAATAATTTCCCTTTAATA
This sequence comes from Bacteroidales bacterium, assembly GCA_030017935.1. Classification (GTDB taxonomy): domain Bacteria; phylum Bacteroidota; class Bacteroidia; order Bacteroidales; family DTU049; genus DTU049. The sequence continues at coordinate 1,397 of JASEGF010000227.1, forward strand.
ATTAATGGCAATAAAATATTTCCTGCTTTCGAAACTGATAATGAACAATGCTGGGCAGAAAACGGTTTTTATTTCCCTGTGATGAAAAAAAGTAAAAAAGAAAAAAATTATTATGTAATAAGTTTTATAAATCTTTATAAGGATTTACCTGCTATTAAATGCTTTAATATCTCGATTCAGTTATTTAAAAATAAAATTTATGAAAAATAAAATAATTTATTTAATTTTTATCATAGCTATTTATATAAATAACGTTTACAGTCAAACCTATTATTATGGTAAGAATAAAATAGGCCAAATGATTTTTTTAGATGATAGTCTCTGTCTTGTGAGTTTTATTAATTATGTTCCTGATAAACCAATAATTGATACTTGTTTTTATAAAAAATATGATAATGAAATTGTATTAAATTCTAAATATAAACATAAATTTGATATTACTCCTATGGATACTACTATCATAATTGATAATAGTGTGCCAATGATATTTAAAAGTTATTTCAATATTTCATTAAATGATTATTATATCGACCAAGAATTTATTGTTGATTTAGATACAATAAATAATCAATTTATTATTAAAAATGATTCAAGGTATTTACACTTAAATACTATTTTTATTATTTCTTATAAAAATAAATATTACAAAATGTTTTTTTATCTTTACCCTATGCATGGTGAAAAATATTATTTGGTGAAATATCATCAAAATATAATGAATCACTCATTATATTTTGATAATTTTTCATTTATAATAAAGGGTAATAGATTAATACCTTATTATTATTTTTCAAAAGATATATTTATAAACGATAATGAATTTTATCTCGAAAATGGTTTTTATATTCCAGTGATGAAATTTAGTAAAAGGGGAAAAAATTATAAAGGATATTGTAAAGATGATTTGATATTGTCAGGTATTCCTGAATCATTATGTAAACCTCGAAAAACAAAATATTATAAGATTAATGTTAAAAAGTCTCGTAAAAATTATCATATTAATAAAACAACTGTGATTACCTAAAATAAATTGCAAATGAAAAATAGAGTTTTATATGCCAGATAAAAATTATGATACTGATGATGAAAAATTTGTGATAGAAAATTACGAAACTCCAGCTGCTAAAATTTTAAAGGAAGGAACGAAGAATAATCATAGCGGAAATGTTATTAAAACGAAAAATTCAACATCAATAGAGGAGACTTATTAGTATGAAAAAATTTTTTTTGTTAATATTATTTTTTTGTTTTAAAGATTTAATAGCTCAAAATAAACCATTAGAAAATAATTTTACTTCTAAAGATAGAATTATTGAAATTTTTTATATTAAAGATAGTATAAATGTTTATTATAATAAAAATAAAATTCCAAGGCCATTAATTAAAGCACTAAAAAATAAATTTGATGGAAATTTTAATATTGTTAATCCTGGCAAAAAATTCAGAGAAACTGATGTGGTAAGAAATATTTTTCTTCCAAATAATCAATTAATATTTTTATTAAAAAGAGATAATTATTATGGTTTAGTTTTTAAGCAAGGTGGCAGAGCTTTAATTACATATTTTGTTTTTGCCGAAATAATTGATAAAAATATAAACGAG
>JASEGF010000228.1 GCA_030017935.1 Bacteroidales bacterium
TTTTATTACAAATCATTTCCCAATGCGGTATTGCTTGAGCTTACGAATTATTGTATAGGTATTCTTTTAATACAAAAAGCTCAAAAAGACTTTATTATCTTAACCCCTATTTCGATAATATAAATTATATTCTATTATTCAAAATTTTAACAGCGTTACATTGATTTTTGAAATTATATTTATCATTTTTATAATACACTATTTTAGTTTTAGTAAATTTGTAAAAAATTAATAAAATAGACAATATTAATAAGCTAAATAAAAAATGAAAAAAGGTAATGAATTGAGGCCTCATATTGGGATATATGGAAGGAGAAACTATGGTAAAAGTTCATTAATAAATAAAATCACTAAACAAGATATAGCTATCGTGAGCGATATAGCTGGTACTACTACTGATATAGTGAGAAAAGCTATTGAAATTTTTCAAATAGGTCCTGTGGTGATGATAGATACTGCTGGCATAGATGATATAGGAGAACTGGGTAAGCTACGTGTACAAAAAACATTAGAATCTTTAGATTTAATCGACTTTGCTATCTTACTAATAGCATATAATACTTTCGATGAAATAGAAAAAAATCTAATAACTGAATTTAAAAATCGCAATATTCCATTTATAATAGTACATAATAAATCGGATATAGAATCATTATCTCCAGATTTAAAAAATAAACTCGAGCAAAACTATAATGTACCAGTGATTGATTGCTCTACTAAAAATGATGATTTGCAGTCACTAATAGATTTATTGAAATTATATATTCCCGAGAGTGCTTTTAAAACTCCAAACGTTATTGGTAATATTGTAAATCCTGGTAGTATAGTTCTTTTGATAACTCCAATAGATTCAGAAGCACCTGAGGGCAGATTAATATTACCTCAAGTACAAACTATTAGAGATGTTTTGGATAATGACTCTATCGCTATAGTTTGTAAAGAGACTGAAGCTGAACAAGTTATCAAAACTATATCTCCAGAACCTTCACTAGTTATCACTGATAGCCAAGTATTTTCTTTTGTAAATAATATTATTCCAGAGCACATTTTATTAACGTCATTTAGCATATTATTAGCCAGTAAAAAAGGTGAATTTAATTATTATGTAAAAGGCACACCATATATCGATGAGTTAAAAGATAATGACAAAATTCTTATTCTCGAAAGTTGTACTCATGAGGTAACCTGCGACGACGACATAGGAAGGGTTAAAATACCAAGATGGCTATCTGAATATACAGGCAAAAAATTAGAATTCAAAATAGTTAGCGGTTTAGAAAATATTAAAAATATCAACGATTATGCTATGGTAATACAATGTGGTGGTTGTGTAGTTACTCGTAAACAATTGGAGTTGAGATTAAGACCAGCAATAGATGCTGGCATACCTGTATCTAATTATGGCATGACAATAGCATACACTAAAGGTATTTTTAAACGAGCCATTCAACCTTTTGTAAAAAATTAAATTTTATTATTTTATAAAAAATTGTAAAAAATTATGAAAAAGAAAAATTTGTATATCAATATTGGCTCACTAATAGGTGTTAGTGATTTATATCCTAAAAGACCACTAAGAGGAGCAGAAATGAGCAGAATAGATAAATTAGATAATGCTTATTTATCTATAGCAGGAGACACTATTGTTGACTATGGACAAATGAATGATTTAGGTAATATTGCAGAAATTTATAATAATTATGATAATATATATGATGTTAAAAATCAATTTGTTATCCCAGGCTTTATAGATACCCATACTCATCTAGTTTTTGCTCAATGGAGAGAGGAAGAGTTTATAATGAAATTGCAAGGATATAGTTATGAAGAAATAGCTAAAAAAGGTGGTGGTATATTAAACTCTGCTAAAAAAGTGCAAACAACCTCTGAAGAAGAACTTTTAGATGCTGCATTAAAGAGAATTAATGAAGTTATAAATTATGGAACAGTAGCTTTAGAGATCAAAAGTGGTTATGGACTTTCTCTAGAAAGTGAATTAAAAATGTTGAGAGTTATTAAAAGATTAAAAGATTATACTAAACTTACTATCAAATCTACTTTTCTCGGAGCACATGCTATACCGATGGAATATAAAGAAAATAGAAATGAATATATTGATTTAATAATTTCTAAAATGCTACCAGCTGTTGCTGATCAGGATCTCGCTGAATATGTAGATGTATTTTGTGATGAAGGTTTTTTCACATTAGAAGAGACAGATAATATATTGAATGCAGCAGTTAAATATGGCTTAAAACCAAGAATACATGTAAGTGAAATGAGTAATAATGGTGGAGTACAATTAGGTATAGCTCACCATGCTGTATCTGTTGATCATTTAGAACGTATAGAAGATGAAGATATAAGTGCATTGCTGCTTAGCAACACATTACCAACAGTCTTACCACAAGTATCATTTTTCCTTAAAATACCATTCGCTCCTGCGAGAAAAATGATAGATGCTGGTCTACCACTAGTAATAGCTAGTGATTATAATCCAGGAACTAGCCCATCTGGTAATTTACAATTTGCTATTGCTTTAGCTACAATTTATCAAAAATTATTACCTGTGGAAGCTATCAATGCTATTACTTATAATGCTGCTTACGCATTAGAAATAGAAAATCAACTTGGCAGCATACAAAAAGGTAAAAAAGCATCTTTTTTAATTTTAAATTCTGATGTCAAAACATTAGATTTCTTACCATATCATTTTGCTTCTAATAAAGTAGAGAAAGTGATAATAAACGGGGAGATTAGATAAAAAATAATAATGTTAATCACGTTGTAAGTGTTGAATAGATAAATGGTAAGGATATAAAGATACATTAAAAAAATAAACATTTTTATAATTTTTAAAGGAGGTGAAGGAGGTATGAGAAATATAAACAAAAATTTTGTTTATATTTACATGATATTTTAATATTTTAATTTTATCAATCTAAAATACCGCTCCCATGCCCATCTATCGTGCGATGACAAGTTTA
>JASEGF010000229.1:0-2385 GCA_030017935.1 Bacteroidales bacterium
CTACTGAAATCTACATCTAATTCATATCTACACAATCGTAGAGGATTGATTTATTTGAATTTAAATGAATATGATAGTGCTATTGTAGATTTCACAAAAGCTATCGAGCTAAGTCCAGATTTCCAATCTGCATATTTCAATCGTGGTTATGCATATAGGATGCTGAAACAATTTGATTTGGCTATCAATGATATGAATATGGCAATTAAATTAGATCCTAAAGATGAAAATGCTTACAACATAAGAGGTATTTGTTATTATAATTTAGAAAAATTCGATTTAGCTATTAAAGATTTTAATAAAACTATTAAAATAAATCCTAATTATAGCAATGCTTATATGAATAGAGGCATGGCATATTATTATATTAATGAATATGAAAAAGCATTACAAGATCTCACACAAGCTATTAAATTGGATCCTGAATATATAGATGCATACTATAATAGAGGAACCATATTAAATGCATTGGAACAATATATTTTGGCAATAAATGATTTTAATAAAATAATTGAATTAAATCCTAATGATATAGATGGATATGTCATGAGAGCTATTACATATAGAAATTCTGGAGATTATAATAATGCTATTAAAGATTTTACTAAGTGTATAGAAATGGACTCTACGGCTGCATATATATATTATCATAGAGCTATCGCTTATCGTTTTACTAAAGATTATGATAATGCTCTAAACGACCTTAATAAAGCTATAGATTTATATCCAGATTATTATTTAGCTTATAATATGCTCGGAAATATTTATTTTGACCAGGAACAGTATGATATTGCTCTAAAATATTATCAAAAAGCAATCGAGCTTAATCCAGACTATGTAGTAGCTTATTATAATGTAGCTAATATTTATTATAATCAAGGTAATTATTCTGCTGCTACAAGTTATTTTAATAAAATTGTACTTTTAGATCCTAATGGACCTTATGGCAAAGAAGCTATAAAAGTTTTGAATAATCTTAAAAATATGGGATATTAATTTGTTATTTTAATTTGGAATATTATGAAAAATTTATTTAAGTTTAATTTAATTATTAGTGTTTTTGTCATTTTCACCTTGTCTCTGAATGCACAAAATCACGATTATACAGTAGATGATGGCATTAGACTGATACAAGCTAATAATTATGACTCTGCTATTATTATTTTAGATAAAATCATTGATAAAGATTCTACTAATATTTTAGCTCTATTTTGGAAAGCTTATGCTCTAGATATGGTAAACCATAATAATGAAGCTATTAATTGTTATAATAAAATTTTGACTATTAATCCGAATCATTTGCCTGCCATTGTTTATAAATGTAGTGTAGAAAAAGAAATTGCTGATGATAAATTTTCTAATAAATGCTTTAAAAAAGCTATCTCCATTAAACCTGTCGATTATTTAGATTATCTATCTCGAGGATTAGCTTATTATAATTTAAAAAATTATCAAAATGCTTTGAATGATTATAATAAAGCCATAGAGCTACGTCCCGATTTTGCTTATAGTTATTTGCTAAAATCCAATGTTTTTTTAGAAAATAATAATTATGATTCAGTACTGGTTTGTGTAGATAAGCTATTAAATATAAATCCTTATTATATAAGAGGTTATATTTATAAAGGATTTATTTATACTGAAAAAAATCAATATGATGATGCTCTGAAATTTTTTAAAAAAGCTCTTGAGCTGAATGATACGGTCTCAACCTTAAATTATCATATTGGATATATTTACTATAATAAATTGATTTATGATACTGCTATAATTTTTCTAAATCGTGAACTAGAAATAAATCCAAAGGATGTTAATTCATATTTTCTTATTAGTGATATATATTTAATTAATAATCAATTAGATAGTGCTATGAAAATCTATGAAATTATTTTAGAAATTGATAGTAATAATATTTGGGCATATGATGCTATTGGTAGGTTATATCATGAAAAATCACAAAATGATTCTGCTATAATTTATTATAATAAGGCTTTAACTATAGAACCACATAATGTATCGCCATATATTGATAAAGCAATTTCATATGCAGAAATGGGAGAATATGATTTAGCTCTAAATGAATATAAAAAAGCTATTAAAATAGATCCCAAATTTTTTCAAATATATTTAAATCGTGGAATATTTTATATGGACTATCTTAATAATTATGATGATGCTATCAAAGATTTCAACAAAGTTATTAGTTTAGATAGTAGTAATTTTTTTGCTTATAATTTTCGTGGTTATTGTTATGCATCAAAGGGAGATATGGGAAAAGCTATTAAAGATATAAGTAAAGCTATTGTGCTAAAGCCAGATTATGCAGAGGCTTGGTATAACAAAGGGGTTGCCTTATATAAGCTTGGAAAGTATGAAGAAGCCATT
>JASEGF010000229.1:2395-2968 GCA_030017935.1 Bacteroidales bacterium
TGAATATTTATTAGCTATTAATGACTGTAAACAAGCTATACAATATGATTCATTGAATGATTCTTATTATTTATTGAGAGGAACTATTAATTTCGATTTCAATAAAGCAGATTTAGCTATAAGTGATTTTAATAAAGCAATAGAAATAAATCCTAATAATCCAATAAATTATTTGTATCGTGGTGCTTACTATCATGAAAATGAAGAATATGAGTTAGCTATAGAAAATTATCTAAAAGTTATAGAATTGGATTCTACTAATTATTTGGCTTATATTAATTTGACAGATATTTATTATACTACTAATGATTATGATCAAGCTCTGAAATATGTAAATCCAATTATTAATATGTATCCAGATATTGTAAAATCATATTACTATAGAGGAACAATTTTTTTGAATAAAGGTGATTATGCCTCAGCAAGGCGAGATTTTGAGAAATTATTGTCTTTAGATCCTAAAGGTGATTATGGTAAATATGCTTTAGAAAAATTGAATTTCTTAAAAAATCTTGGATATTGATGCGAAATATTGTAACTGATAGAAATGGTGACGAAGTAAATGAAACTTAC